>NZ_JBJURU010000001.1:372122-494319 GCF_046098115.1 Gordonia sp. VNK21
GTCCTGCCTGTCGTCGCAGCTGAATCCTGGCCCTGGTCGGGCCCAACGGCTGCGGCAAGTCGACGCTGCTGTCCGTCCTGGCGGGTATCCGCTCCCCCGAATCCGGCTCGGTGCACATCGGCGAGCAGCCGGTGGACGCCCTGTCCATGCGCGATCTGGCCCGCTACCGGTCGATGGTCACGCAGACCAACCGCATCGACACCCCGTTCACGGTGCGCGAGGTGGTCGAACTGGGCCGCTACCCGTGGACGCGCACCCCCCAGGCGCGGCTCAACGAGGAGATCATCGACGATGCCGTGGCCGCCTGCCAGATCGGCGAGCTGCTCACCCGCCCGTTCCCGGAGCTCTCCGGCGGCCAGCAGGCCCGGGTCTCGGTGGCCCGGGCCCTGGCCCAGGACGCCCCGGTGATGCTGCTCGACGAGCCCACGGCCGCCCTGGACATCGGGCACAGCGAACAGGTGCTGCAGATCCTGCGGCGCAAGGCCGCCGACGGCATCACCGTCGTGCTGGTGGTGCACGATCTGTCGCTGGCCGCGGCCTACGCCGACCGGATCGCGCTGATGAAGCAGGGCACTCTGCTGGCCACCGGCACCGTCGGCGAGGTGATGACCGCCGACCTGCTCGGCCGGACCTACGATCATCCGGTGTCGGTGGTACCGCACCCGGAGACCGGTGAACTGATCATCACGCCGCGGCGCGACTGACGCAGACCCTCTGACGCCGACCCGCTGGCGCCGACCCCCTCGAGACCACAACGCCGACGGCCGGCCCCGCTCCGGGACCGGCCGTCGGCGTGAGTGATCGCTGTGATCAGCGCGACGGGTACTGCTGTCCCGGGTACTGCTGCTGACCGGGGTACTGCTGCTGGCCGTACTGCTGGGCCTGCTGTCCCAGGTACGGCTGCTGACCATACTGCTGGGCCTGCTGACCGTACTGCTGGGCCTGGCCGTACTGCTGCTGAGCCTGGTGACCGTACTGCTGCTGGGCCTGCTGACCGTACTGCTGCTGGGCCTGCTGGGCGGCGGCGTACCCGGCGGCCTGTGCCGGGTGCTGCTTGCGCTCTTCGAGCACCACGTACAGCGCGTAGCCGCCGGCGGCGAGCAGACCGAGACCGGCGACCAGAGTCAGATACAGACCGAACGATGCACCGGCGTCGACGTCGACGCCCGACCCGGCCGGCACATCGGCCATGTCGGCGGCGTCGGCGAGGTCGGCGATGGCCAGACCGGCGATGATCAGGCCTGCGGCCAGGGCGCCGCCCGCCGCGGCCAGCCGCAGCTGCGGGGTCTTGGTCCACAGGAAGACGGCGGCTGCCGCCAACGCGGCCGCGATCAGGCCGAAGAGCAGGGTGACGACGCCGTCACTGCCGTCGGTCCCGGACACCGAGCCGCTGTCGCTGAAGGTGGCCCCCATCACGGAGCTGGACACATCCCAGCTGGCCCACGGCAGAAAGGCCGAGATGAAGGCGAGAATGCCGAACCCCGCGACGGCGTAGAGGGCCGGGGCCTCCTTGGGCTTGGGACCGCTGAACAGATCCGTGCCCGCGTTCTGCTGCCCGTAGGCCTGCTGGCCGTACTGCGGCTGCTGCCCGTACTGCGGTGTCTGCGCCTGACCGTACTGAGGAGCCTGCTGACCGTAACCGGCCTGCTGCTGACCGTAGCCGGCCTGCTGCTGTCCGTACTGGGGCTGCTGCTGCTGGGCAGGCTGACCGTACTGCGGGCTCTGCTGGCCGTACGGCGCTCCCCCCTGGTTCGGCTGCTGGGGGTTCTGGCCCCACTGCTGGCCTCCGGTGCCGGTCATTCGGCCGTCCTTTCGTCGGTAATTCGGTCCGAACATACCCGGCGCACCCGCACGGACGCGCGCCGACCCTCCCCCGAACGAATGAACACCGTCACCCCGGGGGTCGATATGTCCGGGTTCGCGGCGTCGCGGTCAGGGCCGGTAGCCACCGGGCAGCAGGCTGAAGAAGTCGCGGGTCACATTCACCGCATTGGTCGAGTCGCCGCCGAGCACGATCAGCGTCGCGAAGGCCAGGTCGCCGCGATAGCCCGCGAACCAGGCGTGCGATCCGCCGTCGACCTCCGCCTCGCCGGTCTTGCCGAAGACCGGTCCCGATCCCGCGATCGAGGTGGCGGTGCCCTCGGTGACCACCGCCCGCATCATCGGTCGGAGTTGCTGGTAGACATCGGCTTTCAGGTCCGGTCGCGGGCCGACGACGGCGGTCTTCCGGCCTTCGATCAGGTAGGGCACCGGAGGCTTTCCGGTCGCGGCGGTGGCCGCGACCAGCGCCATGCCCAGCGGCGAGGCGAGCACGGTGCCCTGCCCGAAGCCGTCCTCGGCCCGGAGAACCAGATCCGGCTCGATCGGCACCGAACCGGACTTGGACTCGATACCGGCGATCTCGTACTGTGCGCCGAGACCCATCGCGGCCGCGGCATGCGCCAGATCGGACGGGCCCATCCGGCTGGCCAGCTCGGCGAAGGTGGTGTTGCAGGAGTTCGCGAAGGCCCGCTCCAGCGAGACCGTGCCCAGCGAGAACCGGTCGTAGTTGGGGATGACGCGTGGTCCGATCTGGATCTCCCCGGGGCAGGGCACCAATGCGCCGGGATCGGTCAGCCCGCCGGACATGCCCGCCGCGGCGGTGACCATCTTGAAGGTCGAGCCGGGCGGATAGCTGCCCATGGTGGCCAGCAGGCCGCCTTTGTCGGCGGCCGGGTTCTGCGCGATGGCCAGCAGCTTTCCGGTGGAGGCCTGCATCACCACCATCATGGTCTGTTTGCCGATCGCATCGACCGCCTGCTGCGCGGCGTTCTGCACGGTCCGCGACAGGGTCAGCGACACCGCCGGCGCCGGGGTGGCCGGCTGATCGTCGAGCACGTCGGCGACCAGGCCGTTGGGATTCAGGACTGTGATCCGCCGGCCCGGCTGTCCGCCGATCTCATCGTTGACGGCCGTCTTGACCTGGGCGAGCACCGCCGAGGCGAACCTCGGGTCGCGCGCGGTGAGTACGGCCTGGTCCTGGGTGATCACTCCCGGTACGGCCAGCTGATCGCGCAGCCGGTTGTAGTCGGCCTCGGAGATCCGGCCGATCGGCAGCGGATCCGGGGCGGCCGTCGCCTTCTCGGTGATCGCCTGGGCGTCCAGGCCCGGGAGCAGCGGGCCGAGCACCGCCACCATGCGCTGCACGGACTCGAACGGGGAGACGCCCTTGTCCTGGGCCGCCTTGGCATCGAAGCTGATCGCGACGATCGTGCCGTCGCCCATCACCTCGGAGCCGTCGGACTCGTTGACCGCCGCCCGCGGTGCGGCATAGGTGTTCAGTGCCAGCCGTTGATCGGCGCCGAGTTCCGGGTGGACGTCGGTCGACGACCAGCGCACCGCCCAGCCGGTGTCACTGCGGCCCATCGTCAGCGAGGCGTCGTACTTCCACTTCTCGTCGCCGGGCAGGGTCCAGGTGTAGGTGATGTCGACGTCGGCGATGTCGTGATCCATCCGGACCCGGCCCACCCGGGTGTCGAGCCCGGTGGCCTGCAGTCCCGACCAGGCCGCCTCGAGGAAGGGTTCGGCGCGCTCGGGTGCGGTGGTCTTGGCGGCCGCCGCCGCGAGGTCCCGGTCGGCGAAGTCGTCGAGGAAGGCGGTCGCCACATCGCGCGGGCCGTCCTCGTCGCTGCCGCAGGCGACCAGTCCCACCGCCAGCACCACGGCCAGCAGCAGTCCCAGTCCGGCCCGGCCGGCCCGTTCGAATGCTCGCATCGTCTCGATCTTTTCAGACGCAGCGCCGGCTGCGGGCAAAGGACACGGCCGCAGGTCCGCGCCGCGCCGGGCCGCTCAGTCGACGAGCACCGTCGCAAAGGTGCCGACCTGCGCGAAGCCCACCCTGCGGTAGGTCTCCCGGGCGGCGGTGTTGAAGCCGTTCACATAGAGGCTCGCCGTGCGGCCCTGCCGGGCGATGGCGGCGGCCACGGCGGCGGTTCCGGCAGCGCCGAGTCCGCGGCCGCGCAGTTCCGGATCCACCCAGACCCCCTGCACCTGGCCCACCTTGCGCGACAGCGAACCGATCTCGGCCTTGTAGCTGACCCGACCGTCGTCGAACCGGGCGAAGACCCGGCGGGCAGAGATCAGGGTGGCCAGCCGGCGCCGGTACGAGCGGCCGCCGTCGCCGAGTCGCGGGTCCACGCCCACCTCACCGATGAACATCTCGACCGCCGCGGGAAAGTACGCGTCCATGTCGGCGGCGGTGACCAGCCGCACCTGCGGATCCGGTTCGACGGCCGGACCGCCGTCGAGGGCGAGCAGCGGCTGACAGTCCCGGATCTCACGGGGCGGACCCCAGGCGGGCGCCAGTCGCTCCCACAGCCCCATCGCCAGTCCGGCGTCGCCGACCACCGACGTGCACTGCCGCGGTGAGGCCAGCGCCCGCTCAGCGAAGTAGTCGAGCTGCCCCGGCGTCCCGGACAGGGGCATCAGGTTGGCGCCGGAGAAGCACAGCGAGTCCTCCGGGGCCGAGGCCGTCCAGAGTTCGCCGCCGAGGAAGCGCGGGGCCAGTCCGTAGGCCTCCACCCGGGCGGCCACCATGCAGGTGGAGACGGGGTCGGCGTCGAGGGCCCGCGTCACGGCCGCCGCATCGCGCGAGCCGAGAGGCTTGTCTCCCAGCAAACCGAGCATCCTCACCTCCTGATCGCGTCTGAAAGCACCGCTGCCGCACCGGAGTCCGGCGGACCGGAGGCGGCTAGCCGACGGTCACCACCGGGGCGCCACCTCCAGTGTCCCCCGACTCTTCGGCGATGCGCAGCGCTTCTTCGATCAGAGTCTCCACGATCTGCGCCTCCGGCACGGTCTTGATCACCTCGCCCTTGACGAAGATCTGCCCCTTGCCGTTGCCCGAGGCCACACCGAGATCGGCCTCCCGGGCCTCTCCCGGGCCGTTGACGACGCAGCCCATCACCGCGACACGCAGCGGCACCTCCATGCCCTCGAGCCCGGCGGTCACCTCGTTGGCCAGTTTGTAGACGTCCACCTGGGCCCGCCCGCACGACGGGCAGGAGACGATCTCGAGCTTCCGGGGACGCAGGTTCAGCGACTGCAGGATGGCGTCGCCGACCTTGATCTCCTCGGCCGGCGGCGCCGACAGCGACACCCGGATGGTGTCGCCGATGCCCTCGGAGAGGAGCGCGCCGAAGGCCACCGCGGACTTGATGGTGCCCTGGAAGGCCGGACCGGCCTCGGTGACGCCCAGGTGCAGGGGGTAGTCGCAGGCGGCGGCGAGCTGGCGGTAGGCCTCGACCATGATCACCGGATCGTTGTGCTTCACCGAGATCTTGATGTCGCCGAATCCGTGTTCCTCGAACAGACTCGCCTCCCACAACGCCGACTCGACCAGCGCCTCCGGGGTGGCTTTGCCGTACTTCTCCAGCAGGCGCTTGTCGAGCGATCCGGCGTTGACACCGATGCGGATCGGGATGCCGGCGTCACCGGCCGCCTTCGCGACCTCCTTGACCCGGCCGTCGAACTCCTTGATGTTGCCCGGGTTCACGCGCACCGCGGCACAGCCGGCGTCGATCGCCGCGAAGATGTACTTCGGCTGGAAGTGGATGTCGGCGATCACCGGGATCTTGCTCTTACGGGCGATGGCCGGCAGCGCCTCGGCGTCCTCGTTGCGCGGGCAGGCCACCCGGACCATGTCGCAGCCGGAGGCGGTGAGCTGCGCGATCTGCTGCAGCGTCGCGTTCACGTCGTGCGTGGGCGTGGTGCACATGGACTGCACCGAGATCGGGTGGTCGCTGCCGACCCCCACCGAGCCGACCATGATCTGCCGGGTCTTCCGGCGCGGAGACAGCACCGCCGGGGCCACCGGGATTCCGAGACCGATCGGTTCAGCCACGTGCACATCACTCCTTGTCAGCGGATCGCCCACCGGTCCCGGACGCGGCGCCGGCGTGGGCAGAACGACAGCGGGCGCCCGGCGGGGCACGTCCTCGATGGTACCCGCAGAACCGGCACCGGCGATCGCCCCCGTTGAGGCCTGCGCCACGTCGCCGATGCCCCCGATCCGGTCATGCGGTCAGAACACCCGGATGGGATTGATGATGTCGGCGGTGACGGTGAGGATCATGAAGGCGCCCATGACCACCACCACCGTGTAGGTGACCGGCATCAGTTTGTAGTAGTCCACCGGACCGCCCTTGATCTTGCCCCGCCGGCGCCGGACGGTGTCGCGGAGCTTCTCGTAGAGGGCGATCGCCATGTGCCCGCCGTCCAGCGGCAGCAGCGGCACCAGATTGAAGGCGCCGAGGAAGAAGTTCACACTCAGCAGCAGTCCGAGGAACATGTCCCAGTAGCCGCGTTCGACGGCCTCACCGCCGAGCCGGGAGGCGCCGACGACGCTGACCGGGGTGTCGTCGCCGCGATCGCCGCCGGTCACCGCCTGCCACAGGTCGTCCACCTTGGACGGCAGCGACAGCAGCGCGTTCCAGGTCTCCCGGAACATGTCGCCAGTGAAGCCGATCGCCCCGCCCCAGACGGTGACGGCATTGTAGTGCCGGATGGTCTCGGTGTCCAGGGTCACCCCGATCGCCCCGACGGTGGCGCTGTAGCGGGTGCCCTCGGAGTCCTGCACCATCCGCTGCACCTGCTGGACCGGCAGCTGCAGCCGGCTGCGGTGCCCGTCCCGTTCGATCGTCAGATCCACCGAGGCACCGGCGCTGGCCTGCACCTTGCTGATCAGATCTCCGCGGCTGCTCACGGTGTGCCCGTCGACGGCCAGGATCCGGTCCCCCGTCTGCAGTCCGGCCTGCGCGGCCGGGGCCGGTCCGGTGCACGGATCGAGGGTGCCGTCCGGCTGACTCGACGGCGCCACGCATTCCATGGCGGCGACGGTCACGGGCTGGTTGCCCAGAATCGGCAGACCCCAGCCCAGCCCGAGGACCACCACCAGCACAAAGCCGAGCAGGAAGTTCTGGAACGGACCGGCCGCCAGCACCACCAGTCGTTTCCAGGTCGGCTGGAGGTACATGGCCCGCTCGCGGTCCTCCTCGGCGAGCTCGTCGTACGGGGTCATGCCGGCGATGTCGCAGAAACCGCCGGCCGGAATCGCCTTGAAGCCGTACTCGGTCTCGCCGCGCCGGGTGGACCAGAGGGTGGGGCCGAAGCCGATGAAGTAGCGGCGCACCTTCATACCGGTCAGCTGTGCCGCCCACATGTGGCCGGCCTCGTGCCAGCCCACCGAGATCACCAGCGCCGCGGCGAACAGCACCACCCCGAGGACGAAGCTCACTTCCGGTGTCCTGCCTTACTGTGCTCGAGCGGTCCGGACCGCTCGGGTGATCGTGGGGGTCGGCGCCGGGCGCTCACGCCCGGGCTGCGGCGGCGACCAGGGCCGCGGCCCGTTCCCGGGCCCACCTGTCCGCTGCCAGCACCTCGTCCACACTACCCGGCTCGGTGCGCCACTGATCGGCCTCCGCCAGCACGTCGCCGATGATCCCGACGATACGCGGGAAAGCGATGGCGCCGGCGAAGAAGCCTTCGGCGGCCGCCTCGTTGGCCGCGTTGAAGACGGCGGTCAGACTGCCGCCGGCCTCACCGGCGCGGCGGGCCAGCGCGATGGCCGGGAAGACCTCCTCGTCGACCGGTTCGAAGGTCCACTGCGCGGCCGTGGTGAAGTCGCACGGGGCCGACGAGCCGGGCACCCTGTCGGGCCAGCCCAGCGCCAGTGCGATCGGCAGCTTCATCGACGGCGGCGAGGCCTTGGCGATGGTCGCGCCGTCGACGAAGGTCACCATCGAATGCACGATGGACTGCGGATGCACGGTCACGTCGATCCGGTCGTAGGGCACGCCGAAGAGCAGGTGCGCCTCGATCACTTCGAGCGCCTTGTTCACCAGGGTCGCCGAGTTGAGGGTGATCATCGGCCCCATCGACCAGGTGGGGTGCTTGCCGGCCTGCTCCGGGGTCACCTCCCGCACCTGCTCGGCGGTCCAGCCGCGGAACGGGCCGCCGGAGGCGGTGAGGACCAGCCGGTCCACCTCCTGCGCGGTGCCGCCGCGCAGGCACTGGGCGATGGCCGAATGCTCCGAGTCCACCGGCACGATCTGGCCGGGCGCCGCCGCCGCCAGCACCAGCGACCCGCCGGCCACCAGGGACTCCTTGTTGGCCAGCGCCAGCCGGGCCCCGGAATCGAGGGCGGCCAGCGACGGACCCAGTCCGATCGACCCGACCACCCCGTTGAGCACCACATCGGCCGGCGCCGCCTCGATCAGCCCGACCATGGCCTCCGGCCCGCTGTGCACCGCTCCCCCGAGTTCCCGGGAAAGCTCCTGTGCCGCAGCCGGATCGGCGACGGCCACCTGTTCGGGGCGCAGGCCCAGGCTGCGCACCTGCGCGGTGAGCTGAGGCAGGTTGGAGCCTCCCGCGCCGAGTCCGGCCACCTCGAAGCGTTCCGGGTGCTCGGCGATCACCTCCAGGGCCTGAGTTCCGATGGATCCGGTGGAACCGAGAATCAACACGCGTTTGGTCACACCGGTCATTGTCGCGCACCGCCGACGGGTTATGCTGAGACCCTGACTACTACCGGTCGTCATACCCGACGGATTGCATGAGGAGTGGACGTGGCAAGCACTGAGGTCGAGCAGATCGATACCGGCTGGGTTCGCGAGGATCCCGACGCCCCTTCGGCCCGCTTCGGCTGGTCCGGCACCGCCCCGCGCACCTACGCCGTCAGCGCCTTCGTCGTCGGCATCATTCTGTTCTGCATGTTCGTCGGCAACCACGTCGGCCACGTGGAGGACATCTGGCTCGGCGTCATCGGCGGCGTGCTGATCCTGTACGCGGGCTACAAGATGATTCCCCGCAAGAACGCCTGGAAACGCTGACCGGCGTCTCCCGTCCCACGCGCAACGCTCCCGCCTCCGCCCGGATGCGGGAGCGTTCTTCTGCCCGGGGCCGGCGCGGCTCTACGCCTCTTCGGCCGCCAGCTGACCGCAGGCCGCGGCGATCTCCTGACCGCGAGTGTCCCGGACGGTGCACGAGACGCCCTGCTCACGCACCCGGCGGACGAACTCGCGTTCCGCCGGCTTCGGACTCGCATCCCACTCCGAGCCCGGCGTGGGATTGAGCGGAATCAGATTGACGTGCACCAGTGAGCCCAGTGCCTTGTGCAGCTTCGCACCCAGCAGATCGGCCCGCCACGGCTGATCGTTGACGTCCCGGATCAGCGCGTATTCGATCGACACCCGGCGTCCGGTGCGGTCGGCGTAATAGCGGGCGGCCTCGAGCACCTCGGAGACCGGCCAGCGGTTGTTCACCGGCACCAGGGTGTCGCGCAGTTCGTCGTCCGGGGTGTGCAGGGACACCGCCAGCGTCACCGACAGCCCCTCGTCGGCCAGCCGCCGGATGGCCGGTGCGAGGCCCACCGTCGAGACCGTCACCGAGCGGGCCGAGATGCCCAGCCCGTCCGGCACCGGTGAGGTGATCCGGCGGACGGCGTCGACCACCCGCTTGTAGTTGGCCAGCGGCTCACCCATGCCCATGAAGACCACGTTCGAGAGCCGTCCGGGTTCGCCGAGCTCGCCGTCGCGCAGTGAGCGGGCCGCCGCCCGCACCTGGTCGACGATCTCGGCGGTGGACAGATTCCGTTCCAGACCGCCCTGACCGGTGGCGCAGAACGGGCAGGCCATGCCGCAGCCGGCCTGTGAGGAGATACACAGCGTATTGCGGTCGGTGTAGCGCATCAGCACCGACTCGAGCAGCGTTCCGTCGTGCAGGCGCCACAGGGTCTTGCGGGTGGAGCCGTCGTCGCAGGAGATCTGGCGCACCGGGGTCATCAGCTCCGGAAAGAGCTGGGCGCCGAGCTCGCCGCGCAGGCCGGCCGGCAGGTCGGTCATCTCCTCGACGTCGGCCGTGAGCCGGCCGAAGTAGTGCTTGGCCAGCTGATTCGCCCGGAACTTGGGCAGCCCGAGGTCGGCGGCGGCCGCGAGGCGGCCGGCCTCGTCGAGGTCGGCGAAGTGCTTCGGAGGACGCCCGCGCCGGGGCGCGTCGAACACCAACGGGAGAGACGTCATGGATCCATTCTCGCACGGGCGACGCGCCGGTCCGGACCACGCGTGTACACCGGAGATGCCCGGGTGCGCGTGCCATGATGGGCAGATGAGCACTCCGGACCCCCACACCGATCCCACCGCGGGCCCCGCCGGCGCCCCCGAACCGGTTCCGGCCCCCGCCGATCAGCATGTTGCCGATCAGCACGCCGCAGATCAGCATGACGAGAACTTCCTGCTGCGGGATGCTCAGCGGGCCGCGGCGAAGGTCAAACACACCCGGTCGCGGGCGACCTACCTGGGCTGGATCGTCGGCGTGGTGGTGGCGGTCCTGCTGCTGGTGTTCATCATCCAGAACGGCGACTCCCAGGAGATCGATCTGGTCTTCGGCAAGGTGGACCTGCCGGTGGGCGTGAGTCTGCTGATCGCGGCCCTGCTCGGCGCGATTCTCACCATGGCGGTGGCCGGCGCCCGCATCGTCGAACTGAACCGGGCGCTGAAGAAGGTCGGTAAACCCGCGAAGAAGCGGAAGAAGTAGCCGGTTCGGCCGGGTCAGTCCGGCGCTTCGGTGAGCTCGTCGCCGGCCGGGAAGGGCAGCACGTACTCCTCCCCGAGGTCCCCGACCGCATCGGTGAGCGCGGTGGTCACCACGATGTGCTCGTCGTCGACCGTGCGGATCCGCACTCGCCGGCCGCGATAACCGAATGCACCGGTCAGGAAGCCCAGTCCGATCTCCTCGATCCGCTCCTCGGCGGCGACCCAGTCGGCCACCGCCGGCATGGGGCGGCCGAGCCGGTCGACGGGAATGAGATCCGGCGCGGCGGAGGTCATGTCGATCCAGCCGACCAGTTCGCCGTCGGCACGTCGGTGGGCGATCCAGTGCCCGGGCACCCCGCTCACAGCAGTGCGGCGAGGATGCCCCAGGTGACCAGGGTGGACGGCAGGATGGAGTCGATCCGGTCCATGATGCCGCCGTGGCCGGGCAGTAGGGCTCCCATGTCCTTGATGTTCAGGTCGCGTTTGATCTGCGACTCCACCAGGTCCCCGGTGGCCGCCACGATCACCAGAACCGGGCCCAGCACCAGACCCACCCACCAGTGGGTCTCGAGCATCCACTGTGCACAGCACACCGCGCCCACGGTGCCGGCGACGAGCGATCCGCCCAGCCCCTCCCAGGACTTCTTGGGACTGATCGCCGGGGCCATCGGATGCTTGCCGAAGAGCACGCCGGCGGTGTAGCCGCCCACATCCGAGCAGACCACCACGATCATCATGGTGAACACCCGTTGAGCACCCTGATCCTGCTGAACCAGGTCGACGGCGAAGGCGCCCATCAGCGGCAGCCAGATCAGGACCAGCAGCGACATCGCCACATCGCGGGTGTAGTTCTCCGGGGGCGTCGTCAGCCCCTGCGCGAAGAGCTTGTAGACCATGATCGCCAGGCCGGTGATGGCCAGCGACACCAGTGCGCCGGTCATCCCCCACGGCCAGGTGGACCAGATGATCGCCTGAGTGCCCAGCTGCAGCGGGATCTCGGCGACCCGGTAGCCGCCCTCGCGCAGCCGCTTGCAGACCTCCCAGGTGGCGATGGCCAGGGCCACCGCCACCACGCCGAACCAGACGCGCGGCGCCAGAAGCAGGACGGCGATGACGCCGCCACCGAGGAGGACGCCGACGCCGATCGCCGCCGGCAGGTCCCGCCCGGCCTTGGAGGTCTTCTGCTGCGGCTGTGCGGTCATACTTCGAGCAGCTCGGCTTCCTTGTTCTTGACCAGTTCGTCGATCTGCTCGGTGTAGCCGTGCGTGGTCTTGTCGAGTTCCTTCTCGGCGCGGGTGACCTCGTCCTCGCCGGCCTCGCCGTCCTTCTGGATGCGCTTGAGCTCGTCGACGGCCTTGCGGCGGATGTTGCGGACCGCGATCTTGGCCTCCTCGCCCTTGCCGCGCGCCTGCTTGCCGAGATCCTTGCGGCGCTCCTCGGTGAGCTGCGGGATGGCCACCCGGATCACGTTCCCGTCGTTGGTGGGATTCACGCCCAGATCCGAGTTGCGGATGGCGGTCTCGATCTCGCTCATCAGCTGCTGCTCGTACGGCTTGATCACCACCAGCCGCGGCTCCGGGGTGTTGATGCTCGACACCTGGGTGATCGGGGTGAGAGTGCCGTAGTACTCGACCATCACCCGGCTGAACATGGCCGGATTGGCCCGGCCGGTGCGGATGGAGGCCATGTCGTCGCGCGCATGCGCCACGGCCTTCTCCATCTTCTCCTCGGCATCGAGCAGAGCGTCGTCGATCATCATGGTCCTATCGCTGTCGGGTGGCGGGTGGTGGTGCAGTGCTGCGGCGCCTGAGGGGCGCCGACGGTCGTGGGTGCCGGGTCAGGAGGCGACGAGCGTGCCGATCCGCTCGCCGGCCACGGCCCGGGCGATGTTGCCGCGCTGCAGAAGATTGAACACCAGAATCGGCATGTTGTTGTCCATACAGAGCGAGAAGGCGGTCGCGTCGGCCACCTTCAACTCCTTCTCCAGCACCTCGCGGTGGGTGATCTCGGTGAACAGCTCCGCGTCGGGCTGCACCCGGGGGTCGGCCGAGTAGACGCCGTCGACCGACTTGGCCAGCATGACCACCTCGGCCTTGATCTCCAGCGCCCGCTGGGCCGCGGTGGTGTCGGTGGAGAAGTACGGCATGCCCATGCCGGCGCCGAAGATCACCACGCGCCCCTTCTCCAGATGACGGACGGCCCGCAGCGGCAGATACGGTTCGGCCACCTGGCCCATGGTGATGGCCGTCTGGACGCGGGTGGTGACCCCGCGCTTCTCCAGGAAGTCCTGCAGGGCAAGGCAGTTCATGACGGTGCCGAGCATGCCCATGTAGTCCGAGCGGGACCGGTCGAGGCCGCGCTGCTGCAGTTCGGCGCCGCGGAAGAAGTTGCCGCCGCCGATCACGATGCCCACTTGAACACCGTCCGAGACCACCTCGGCGATCTGGTCGGCGACGGTGGCCACCACGTCCGGATCCAGGCCCACCTGGCCGCCGCCGAACATCTCACCACCGAGCTTGAGAAGTACCCGCCGATAACCGCCGCGCGGCGCACTGACCGGGGACTGCGAACTCATGGACCCTCTTCCGTCGACATCGCCCGCGACCAACCGGACATTCGGGTGTCCCGGCGACACGGGGTACGCCGGGACCGATCCCGTCCATCTTAGAAGAAGTCCGCCGCGCGGCGCCGACCGGCCGTGGAGCGCGTCGCGGAACGCTCTCCGGCGGTCACCGTCGCCGCATCCCGCTACACACCCCGGCCCCGATACACCCCGGCCCCGATGCACCCCGGCCCCGATGCACCCCGGCCCGGAACTCCACGCGGGAGTTCCGGGCCGGGGCGTGTTGCGGTCGGTCCGCAGCCGGGGCGGCTGTCAGGACTGGCCCACCTCGAAGCGGGTGAAGGCGGTGACGGTGGCACCGGCCTCGTCCAGGATGGCCTTGACCGTCTTCTTGGAGTCGGTCACCGACGGCTGGTCCACCAGGACGACGTCCTTGTAGAAGCCGTTGACGCGGCCTTCGACGATCTTCGGCAGGGCCTGCTCCGGCTTGCCCTCGGCCTTGGCGGTCTCCTCGGCGATGCGGCGCTCGTTCTCCACCACGTCGGCCGGGACCTCGTCGCGGCTGGCGTACTTGGCGCGCAGCGCAGCGACCTGCATGGCAGCGCCGCGGGCGGCCTCGGCGGCGGCGTCGCCGTCACCGGTGTACTGCACCAGCACGCCCACGGCGGGCGGCAGGTCCGAGGCACGCTTGTGCAGGTAGACGGCCACTGCGCCGTCGTAGGCGGCGACGCGGCGCAGGACCAGCTTCTCGCCGATCTTGGCCGAGAGCGCCTCGACCGCCGCGGCGACGGTGCCGTCGCCGAGCGGTGCGGCCAGCAGCGCGTCCACATCGTTCGAGCGCAGCTCGATGGCCGCGCCCAGGATGTCGTCGGCGAGCTGCTGGAACTCGTCGTTCTTGGCGACGAAGTCGGTCTCGCTGTTGAGCTCGATCATCACGCCGTCACGGGCGGCGACCAGACCCTCGGCGGTGGAGCGCTCGGCGCGCTTGCCCACGTCCTTGGCGCCCTTGATGCGCAGCTCTTCGACGGCCTTGTCGAAGTCGCCGTCGTTGTTCGCCAGGGCGTTCTTGCAGTCGAGCATGCCCGAGCCGGTCAGTTCGCGCAGACGCTTGACGTCCGCTGCGGTGTAGTTCGCCATCGGTGGCGACCTCCTTCGGTGAGGTAAGTCCGGTCCGCTCAGACCCCCGGGCTGGGGGTCTGAGCGGCTGAGGGTTCTTGCGGGTGACGAAAGCCGTCGGGGCGAGGGCTTACTCGGAGGCGGCGGGCGCCTCGGCGGCCGGGGCGCTCGCCTCGACCAGCAGATCCTTCTCCCACTCGGCCAGCGGCTCGCCGTCGCCGGCTTCCGGCTTGGCGTCGCCGGTGGTCTTGCCGGCGCGGGCCTGCAGGCCCTCGGCCACGGCGGAGGCGATCACCCGGGTCAGCAGCGCCGACGAGCGGATGGCGTCGTCGTTCGCCGGAATCGGGTAGTCCACCAGGTCCGGATCGCAGTTGGTGTCGAGGATGGCAACGACCGGGATGTTCAGCTTGCGCGCCTCACCGACGGCGATGTGCTCCTTGTTGGTGTCGACGACCCACACCGCGGAGGGCACCTTGGCCATGTCGCGGATACCGCCGAGCGTGCGCTCGAGCTTGTTCTTCTCGCGGGTCAGCATCAGGATTTCCTTCTTAGTGCGACCCTCGAAGCCACCGGTCTGCTCCATGGTCTCCAGCTCCTTCATGCGCTGGAGACGCTTGTGCACGGTGTTGAAGTTGGTGAGCATGCCACCGAGCCAACGCTGGTTGACGTACGGCATGCCGACGCGAGTCGCCTCGGCGGCGATCGCTTCCTGCGCCTGCTTCTTGGTGCCGACGAAGAGGATGGTGCCGCCGTGGGCGACGGTCTCCTTGACGAACTCGTAGGCCTGATCGATGTAGGTCAGCGTCTGCTGCAGATCGATGATGTAGATGCCGTTGCGGTCGGTGAAGATGAAACGCTTCATCTTCGGGTTCCACCGGCGGGTCTGGTGACCGAAGTGGGCGCCGCTGTCCAGCAGCTGCTTCATGGTGACGACAGCCATGAATGTTCCTTTTTCTCGCAGTTGTTCCCGGCTGCCGAGGTCCGGCGGCCGAGCCTGGCGCCTGCCGCCGAAGTCGCCCGGAGTCCGGGACCGCGATCTTCGGTCGGGGTGTCCCCGCCCCGCGCCGGAGGACCGGCGGTGACGGTGGACGCGCAGACGCGCGAAGTCACCTCATCCCCGGAGGGACGAGATGCAGTTGTCCAGTCTACGCGCCGACACGCCGGGGACAAAACGGATCCCGATGCCGCCGGCCTGCGTCCAACCTGTATGAACCGTATTCCGCTCCTTCGCGGCATCGCCGCCCCGCTGATCGCGCTGACCGTGCTGGCCGTTCCGGCCGGCAGCCTGCCCACACCACTCGCCCCGGGCCGGCCGGGCACCGTCGCGGCCGCCCCCTCGCCTGCCGGCTACGATTGGCCGCTCGCGCCCCGGCCCGCCGTGGTGCGCCCCTTCGATCCGCCGGCCCGGCGCTGGCAGGCCGGGCACCGCGGGGTGGATCTGGCTGCGCCCGAAGACGCGGCGGTGATCGCCGCCCGCGCGGGGACGGTGCGTTTCGCCGGATCGGTTGCGGGACGGCCGCTGGTCTCGGTCGGTCATTCCGACGGCCTGATCACCACCTACGAGCCGGTCCGTGCCACCGTGCGGGCCGGCCAGCAGGTCAGCCGCGGGCAGGTGCTCGGTTTCCTCGATACGGGCCATCCCGGCTGCCGCGCCGCCGCCTGCCTGCACTGGGGCGCCCGGATCGGGTCGGGGAAGCAGGCCCGCTACATCGATCCGCTCTGGCTGCTGGGCCTGCTGCGGATCCGGCTCAAGCCGTGGGAGTAGAGGCCGGCGTTCACGCCCGCGGGTGGGCCTGCTCGTGCGCCTTGCGCAGCCGCTCCACAGACACATGGGTGTAGAGCTGCGTGGTGGCCAGCGAGGAGTGGCCGAGCAGTTCCTGCACCACGCGCAGGTCCGCGCCGCCCTCGAGCAGGTGGGTGGCGGCACTGTGCCGCAGACCGTGCGGGCCGATGGAGGTGCCGGCCTCGCCGGTGGCGCGGTGCACCACGGTGCGGGCCATGCGCTGGTCGAGGCGGCCACCGCGGACGCCGAGCAGCAGCGCCTCTCCCGAGGCCGCCGTCGCCAGTTCCGGCCGTCCGCGGGTCAGCCAGTCCTGCAGTGCCCGGGCCGCCGGCGGACCGTACGGCACGCTGCGCTGCTTGTCGCCCTTGCCCACCACGCGCAGCACCCGCCGGTCGGCGTCGACGTCGCCGCAGTCCAGACCGCACAGTTCACCGACCCGGATGCCGCACGAGTAGAGCAGCTCCAGGATCAGGCGGTCGCGCAGGGCGACGGGTTCGTCGGGCTCATCTCCCGCGGCGGCGGTCACCGCCCGGTCGGCCTCGTCGGCGTCGAGCACCGTCGGCAGCACCCGATGCGCCTTGGGCGCCTGCAGCCGCAGCGCCGGATCGGCCGGCAGCACGGATTCGCGCGCCGCCCAGGCACAGAAGGTCTTGGCCGAGGACACCTGACGGGCGACGGTGGTGCGGGCGGCCCCGCGGCGGGTGTGCTCGGCCAGCCAGGCACGCAGCAGCGGCAGATCGATGTCCCCCACCGGGACTGCCCGTGCCCCGGCGAAGGCGATCAGGCCCTTCACGTCGCCGGTGTAGGCGCGCACGGTGTGCTCACTGTGCCCCTTCTCGAAGCGCAGGTAGTCCGCGAACCGCGTCAGCACCCCGGCCATGAGCCGAGCCTACTTGGCCCCGCCCCGCTTGCCGAAGACGGCGCGCGCCACCGAACGCGGGCCCTTGGCGGTGTCACCGCCCGCGGCGGCCCGCTCGTCGGCCTTCCACTGCCGGAAGCCCTCCTCGGTGCGGCCCCGGCGCCAGTAGCCGGAGATCGAGGCGGCCCGTTTCGCGCTCACGCCGCGCTCCTTGCGGATGTACGGGCGCAGGTTCTTCATCACCGTCTGGGCTTCACCGTGGACGAAGACCTGCGGCTCGCCGTCGAGCCAGTGCGCCGTGCGCACCGCTTCGATCAGCGGCGCATTGTCGCCGGCCACCTCGTCGCCGGCCGCATCGGAGGACGCGCCGCGGTGCACCCAGGTGATCTCGGCGCCGGCCGGGGCGGTCAGGGGCAACTCGTCCTCCGGTCCGCCCACCTCCAGGAAGACCTTGGCGACGGTATCGGCGGGCATCGCCTCGAGAGCCGCGGCCACCGCGGGCAGACCGGACTCGTCGGCGACGAGCAGGTGCCACGGAGCCTCCGGGTCGGGCCGGTAGCCGCTGCCCGGGCCGAAGAAGTTCACCGTCTCCCCCGGCTGCGCACGGGCCGCCCACGGTCCGGCGATGCCCTCGTCGCCGTGGACCACGAAGTCGATGGCGAGCTCCCGGGCGGCCGGGTCGTAGCGGCGGATCGTGTAGGTCCGCAGGATCGGCTGCTGGTCCTGCGGATAGTCCCGCGCGATCGCCTCCGGATCGAACGGCTGCGGGTACTCGACACCGGCCGGTGCGAAGATCAGCTTCACGTACATGTCGGTGTCGGGCGCCTCGGCGGAGCCGGCCGGGGTGAAGCCGTCGAAGCCGTCACCGCCGAGCCAGACCCGCACGAAGTGCCCGGAAAGCTGCTCGGTTCGCAGCACTGTCATCGTGTTCAGTTCACGCGCCATGACATCCACGCTACCCGTCGGACGACGGCAAGTCAGGGTGCCCTAAGTTACATCCCGAGGGCCGGTCAGGCCCGCCGGTCGCAGTGACCAGCGGCCCGAGGCGCCGTCGATCAGACCCTCCACCTCCAGCATGGCCAGCGCTGCCCGCACCCCGGCGGTGGGCAGCCCGGAGACGAAAGCGATCTCGTCGATGCCCAGTGCCCCGCGGGCCGGCAGCGCCTCGATCACCTTGAGCTGGTCGGGCGCGAGCCCGTCGAGCGGCCGCGGCGCCGACGGACGGTGGTTGTCGTGCCCGTCCGGCTCGATCAGGGCCAGCACCGCATCGGCGTCGGTCACCAGCGCCGCCTCGCCGTCGGCGATCAGTTGGTGGCAGCCGACCGAGGTGGCGCTGGTGACCGGTCCGGGCACCGCCCCCAGCGGCCGGCCCAGTCCGCGCGCCCAGGCCGCGGTGTTCGCGGCCCCGGAGCGGCGGCCCGCCTCGACCACGACCACCGCCCCGGCCAGGGCCGCGACGAGCCGGTTGCGGGTGAGGAATCGGTACTTGGCCGCGGTGGTGCCGGGTGCGTACTCGCTGATCACCAGTCCGGTGCGGGCGATCTCGGCGAGCAGCCCGGCGTGTCCGCTGGGATAGTCCCGGTCGATGCCGCAGGCTAGGATGGCCGCCGTCGATCCGCCCGCGGCCAGGGCTCCGCGATGGGCGGCGCCGTCGATTCCGTAGGCGCCGCCGGAGAGCACCACCCGATCCCGGGCAGCCAGCTCGCCGCTGAGCCGGCCGGCCACGTAGTCGCCGTACGAGGAGGCGGCCCGCGAGCCCACCACCGACACCGCCCGGTCGCCCAACCCGGTCAGCGGGCCGGGACCGCGCACCCACAGGGCCAGCGGAGCCCCGGCACGTGCGGCGCTGCCGGCCCGGTCGAGCGCCAGCAGCGACCAGGCGGGCCAGTCGTCGTCGTCCCGGGTGACCAGCCGTGCCCCGATCTTCGCGCAGGTCTGCAGATCCTCCGCCGCCGTGTCGATTCCGGCGCGCGCCTCGGTGGCTTCGAGCAGCCCGCCGGCCGGGAGCCGACGCGCGCGGATCAGCTGCGCGGCGTCCTCCGGACCGATCCGTTCGGCCAGCGCGATCAGCGGCGTGCACGGCGGTTCAGCCACCGCGGCGAGGTAGGCCCAGGCCCGCAGCCGCGCGTCGTCGCCGCTCACGCCGCACCGGCCCGGTCGCGGTACATCAGTGCCTGGGCGACGTCGTCGACGCCGGGCCCGTCGGCGCCGCGCAGATCGCACAGGGTCCAGGCCAGTCGCAGTGCACGATCGGCGCCGCGGGCGGTGATCCGGCCTTCGGCGAGATAGCGCTCGACCGGGGCCCGCACCGCCGGCGGCAGCGCATACCGGCGGCGTAGCGCACTGCCGGGCACCTCCGAGTTGCTCAGCCAGCCCTCGGCGCGCCAGCGCTCCCGCGCCGCCTCCCGGGCCGCGGCCACCCGCGCGGCGATGGCCGCGCTCGGCTCCCCCGGCTCGGACATCAGGGCCGCGTTGCCGGGCGGCTCCATCTGCACCCGGATGTCGATGCGGTCCATCAGCGGTCCCGAGAGCCGCCCCAGATAGCGGCGACGCACCACCGAACTGCACACGCAGTCCACGTCCTGCGCCGGTGCGCACGGGCAGGGATTGGCGGCCAGCAACAGCAGAAAGCGCGCCGGATAGGTGGCCGTCGCATCCCGCCGGGAGATCCGCACCTGTCCTTCCTCGAGCGGCTGACGCAGGGCGTCGAGCACCTTGGGTCCGATCTCGGCGCACTCGTCCAGGAACAGCACCCCGCGGTGAGCGCGGGAGACCGCGCCCGGCCCGGCCACGCCGGTGCCGCCGCCGAGCAGACCGGCCACGCTCACACTGTGGTGCGGGGCCACGAACGGCGGTGCGGTGATCAGCGGATGGCGTTCGGGCAGTGTGCCCGCCACCGAATGTATGGCGGTCACCTCCAGCGACTCCTCGGGCTGCAGCGGCGGCAGGATCCCGGGCAGGCGGCAGGCCAGCATGGTCTTGCCGATGCCGGGCGGCCCGGTCATCAGCACGTGGTGGCCCCCGGCCGCGGCCACCTCCAGCGCATGCCTGGCCTGATTCTGGCCGGCCACGTCGGCCATGTCCGGTACCGGTGGGGGCGGCGGCACCACGCTGCCGTCGACGGCGTCGAGCGCGGCGGCCCCGGCGAGCCAGGCCACCACGTGCGAGAGCGAACCGGCCCCGCCGACGGCGATCCCGTCGACCAGCGCGGCCTCGGCGGCGTTGCCCGACGGCACCACCGCCCGTTCGAAACCCGCATCGCGGGCGTGCAGGAGCAGCGGCAGCACTCCGCGCACCGGCCGCAGCCGCCCGTCCAGCGCGAGCTCGCCGAGAAAGACCGTGCCGGCCAGCCGGGAGGTCTCGGTCTGCCCGGTGGCCACCAGTAACGACAGGGCCATCGGCAGATCGAAGCCCGATCCGCTCTTGGGCAGATTGGCCGGCGCGAGGGCCACGGTGACCTTCAGATCGGGGAACTTGAAGCCCGAGTTGGTGATCGCCGCCCGCACCCGGTCCCTGGCCTCCCGCAGCGACGGGTCGACGTTCCCGCTGACGGCGAAGCCGGGCAGTCCGGACGCCACATTGCCCTGGATCTCGATGATCCCGGCGGAGAAGCCGCACAGGCCCACCGAATGCACATTGCCCACCGTCCGGCTCATCACTCCACCAGCCCGGTGTGGTGCCGCAGAGTGGCCTGCTCCCGGTCCTGCGGGTGCCGGTAGTCCAGCCGCAGCGAGATCACGTCGAAGCGGATCTCCTCCCACCACGGGGAGCCGTCCGGCTGGGCCGCCAGCCACTGCCGGGTCAGCAGCCGCATCCGCCGCAGCTTCTGCGCGGTCACCGCCGCCACCGGATCGTCATACGTGGCCGACATCCGGGTCTTGACCTCGACGATCACCAGCCGGGCACCGTCGGCGGCGATCAGATCGAGTTCGCCGAAGCGGGTGCGCCAGTTCCGGTCCAGGATCCGCCAGCCCAGCGACTCGACGTACTCGGCGGCGAAGTCCTCGCCCACCTGCCCCACCCGTCCGCAGCGATCACGCCGCGCCGGCTGTCTGCTCTTCGCCTGCTCCCCCATACCGCTCAGCGTGCCCGCCGGGCGAGACGTGCGAAACCGGGCCGGCCGTCCCGGGCCGACATCTGTGGACAGTCGCGGACTCGTCCACAGGCCGGGTCAGATCACGGCTCGTCGGGCAGCCGCAGTTCCGACCGCTCGAGCTCCTCGATGTTGACGTCCTTGAAGGTCACCACCCGGACCTGTTTGACGAAGCGGGCCGGCCGGTACATGTCCCACACCCAGGCGTCGGTCAGGTGGATCTCGAAGTACACCTCGCCGTCGGCGTTGCGCGGCACCAGATTGACCCCGTTGGCCAGGTAGAAGCGGCGCTCGGTCTCCACCACATAGGAGAACTGACCGACGATGTCCTTGTACTCCCTGTACAGGGACAGTTCCATCTCGGTCTCGTACTTCTCCAGGTCCTCTGCGCTCACCCGGTCAGCCTATCGCGAACGTTCCGGTAGGACATGCGGTGCTCCGGCGACGGGCCGTGCCGGTCCAGGCACTCCATGTGCCGGGCGGTGCTGTAGCCCTTGTGCACGGCGAAGTCGTAGCCCGGATGCGTGCCGTCGAGGGCGACCATCATCCGGTCGCGGGTCACTTTGGCGATCACCGACGCCGCCGCGATGCAGGCCGCGCGGGCATCCCCGCCGATGACCGGCAGTGACGGGGCGGCCAGGCCCGGCACCGCGAAACCGTCGGACAGCACATAGCCCGGACGCACGGAGAGTCCGGCCACCGCCTGCCGCATGCCGCGGATGTTGGCCACGTGGATCCCGATGCGGTCGATCTCGGCTGCGTCGATCACCACCGCGCTCCAGGCGACCGCATGCCGGGTGATCGCGCCGTAGAGGCGCTCGCGCGTCGGCTCGCTGAGCTTCTTCGAATCGTCCAGGTCGGCGAGGGATTTGAGCCTGCTGCCGTTGAGCACGCAGGCGGCCACCACCAGCGGCCCGGCGCAGGCGCCGCGGCCGGCCTCGTCGACCCCGGCCACCGGCCCCAGTCCGTGCCGGCTGAGGGTGACCTCGAGGGTGCGCAGCCCGGCGGCGTTGCGGACGATCGCCCGCGGCGGCCAGCGGCCCGGTTGCTCGCTCACAATTGTTCTCTCACTGCTGCTCGATCAGCGACGACGGGTCAGCGTCGCCGCATCACTGCGGGTCGACGGAGCCCACCCCGCCGATCCGCGAGAACGGATACATGATGAAGCGGACCTTGCCGCGGATGTCGGAGACCGGCACCGTGCCCTGGAACTCGTCGTCGATGTGGGCGCGAGAATCCGCCGAGTTGCTGCGGTTGTCGCCCATCACCCAGACATGGTCCTTGGGAATGGTGATCGGGCCGAAGTCCGAGCCGTAGCAGGTGCCGCCGCCGAGTGTCCCGTCGGAATTGCCGTACTCCTGATTCTGCAGGTCCTGGTCGATGTACGGCTCGTCGAGCGACTTGCCGTCGACCGTCACGCCCTTCCCATCGGCCTCGTGGCACTCCACGGTCTGCCCGCCCACCGCGACGACCCGCTTGACCAGGTTGTTCTCGTCCGGCGGGGCGAGTGCAATCCAGCTGAGCGCGTCCTGCAGGCCGTGGATCACCGGATTGGACGAGCGCGGCGAGGTCCACGCCCCCTGCCAGGAGTCAGTCGGCGCCTTGAAGACCACCACGTCACCGGGCTCGGGATCGGAGAAGCGGTAGGTGATCTTGTCGACGACGATCCGGTCGTTGCTGCAACCCTCGCAGCCGTGCAGCGTCGGCTCCATCGACTCGCTCGGCACCACATACTGGCGGAAGAAGAACTGGGTGATGATGAACATCAGGCCGATGACGATCAGGACGATGATCACCAGCTCGCGCCAGAAGCCGCCCTTCTTGGCCGGCTCGTCTGTCTGGTCGGTGTCGGTGTCCTCGGCGGTCTCGCCGGCAGAGACCTGCTCGGCGTCGGATCGGGCCGGACCGGCGTCTGCCGGGGTCTGCTCGGGTGCCGCGGCGGGATCGGGCTGCGATCCCGCGGTGTTCACCTCGTCCGCACCCGCGGCGGCGTGCCTGCCGCCGGCGCCCTGGTCGCGAGGGTCGGCCGCGTCGGGACCGGATGCGGCCGGCTCGCCGGAGTTCTCCGGGCGATCGGCGTCGGAATCATGTGCTGCCACGAGATATCAGAGTAGCGAAGTGTGGCCGGTGCGCGTCGCCGTGCATCGCCGGCTGCGGCACCGGATGCGCGACGCCGGCGAACCGGAATCCGGTTCGCCGGCGTCGGGAACGCTGTGTTCAGCGCGTGATCAGCGCTTCTCCTTGATCTTGGCAGCCTTGCCGCGCAGGTCTGGCCTTCATTTTTGCGGTCTTGCAGGTAGTCGATACATTTGACCGGCGGTTCGGTTCAGTCGAGAGCCGGAGCGAACCTGGGCACTCGGCGCAGCGGAAAGTGATGCTGATAGGCGTGCGCATACGACAACAGCCGAGCATCCGACATGGATGTACCCATGAGGTCGAAACCCAGCGGGAGGCCGTCCCGCGTTAAGCCGCCGGGAATCGAGACCGCCGGCAGGCCGCAGACGGGCGCGACGTCGGCGGTATGGGACCGGGTGAGCCGCTCCTCGGGGATGGGCGGTGGCGGAGTCTGCGTCGTCGGATACAGCAGCGCGGAGACGTCGTGGGCCCGGTAGAGACCGAGGACCTTCTGCCGGACCGCTGCCCGCCGCCGCATGATCTGGCGATACGCGGCGGAGCCGGTTCCGGGTGAGACCTTGCTCGCCATCATCCTCGACTGTGCGTAGAAGACCGCGGTGTTCGAGACCAAGGCCTGGTCGAAGTCGCGCAGCCGCCGCTCGGGCCCCAGGGAACGCAAGTAGGTGTTCAGGCTCTCCTCGAACTCGAACAACACGGTGTCGGCGGCGAGACTCTCCAGTTCGTCCACCTCGGGAACCTCGACCAGCGTCGCTCCGAGCCGACGGAGATTCGCCTGCACGGTCGCCAGCATGGTGTCGACCTCCCGGTCCCCCGAAGGCGCGGCCGCAGCACGAAACATGCTGGTGGCCAGGCCGATGCGCTGGCCCTCCAGCGACGACGTCGAGAGTTGCCGAACGAATCCGTTCCCCGGCCGCCCCGACAGAGCGATCGCGGTCGCCGGATCGCGCTCGTCACGAAAGCCGGCGATGACGTCCATTACCACGGCGACGTCCGCAGCGGTGCGGCCCATCGGTCCGACGACATCCTGCGTCGGGCAGAGCGGTACGACTCCGCCGATGCTGGTCAGCCCCTTAGTCGGACGCAATCCGACCAGCCCGTTGTACGCGGACGGGATACGGATGGAACCCGAGGTATCCGACCCGAGCCCGACCGCGGCGAAGCTGGCGGCGATCGCGGCTCCGGTCCCGCCCGACGACCCGCCCGGATTGTGCTCCAGGCCATACGGGTTGCGAGTCTGCCCAGTGACCGACGAATCTGTGGAGATGAATATCGCCCATTCACTCATGTTCGCTTTGCCGAGAATCACCGCGCCTGCGTCACGCAGACGCTTCGTCACGGTCGCATCTCGCGGAGGCACCGAGTTCCTCAACAGAATAGACCCGGCGCTCGTCGGCATATCGGCGGTGTCGTAATTGTCCTTCAATATCACCGGTATTCCGTGCAATGGTCCGCGGACTCTCCCCGATCGACGTTCACGATCAAGTGCGACGGCCTGAGTCACCGCCGCCGCGTTCATCGACACCATGGAATTCAGGGTCGTGTCGTACGCCCTGATTCGACGCAGGTAGGCCCGCACGAGCCGCTCTGCGGTCACCGCCCCCGATCCCAGATCCCGCTGCAGTTCAGCAATGGTCCTCTCCTCCACGCGGTACCCACTCCGCGCGACGGGAGCGGCAGCGGCGGCACCCGCCTCCCAGCCGGCGGCAGAGAAGTACGCGGCACCGACCGCTCCGGCCTTCAGAGCTGATCTCCGATTCAAGCGCAAATGGCGCGCAACTGGCATTGTCACTCCTGCGATAGATAGAATTCGGCGCAATCGCCAACGGCGAGTATTCGCCACTTCCGCCGAGTCATTCAATCGCGTGGATCACACAATCCGTTAACCTTTCGTTACGGCGCTTCAGGCCCCTTCCGGCCAAGTGCGCAAGGCCTGTTACGGACACGTGAACACCGATTCGCCGAGCCCGCCGCACCACACCGGGAATCGCGCCGCCGGGCCGCACGGATCGCGCCGCGCCGCGGGGCGTTGGGCCGGCGACTGGAACGTGTTCCAATTGGCGCGTGTCCTTCGACCCGTTCTTCCCTGCCCGGCTCGGCCCGCGCACCCTGCGGAACCGGCTGATCACGTGCGCGACCTTCGAGGTCGTGACCCCCAACACACTTGTGACCGACGAGCTGATCGAATTCCACCGCGAGCACGCCGCCGGCGGAGTCGCGATCAGCACGGTGGCGTACTGCGCGGTCTCCGGCGAGGGCCGTACCGACCGGCATCAGATCTGGATGCGCGAGGAGGCGGTTCCTGGTCTGCAGCGGCTGACCGGGACCACTCACGCCGAGGGCGCGCTGGCGGCGGCACAGCTGGGCCACGCCGACGCGGTGGCGACTCGGCGTCGAACCGGGCAAAGGCGCTGGGGCCGGGGGCGATGCCGGCGCCCATGGGCACGTCGCTGACGTGCAAGGTGTCCGACGACGAGATCCCCGCGCTGCGTGCGAAGTTCGCCACCGCGGCCAAGCTCGTCGTCGACTCCGGATTCGACGCCCTCGAAGTCCACTTCGGTCACAACGACCTGATCAGTTCGTTCCTCTCCCCTCTGCTCAACCATCGCCGCGACGGTTACGGAGGACCGCTGGTGAACCGCGCGCCTGGCGCGCGAGGTCCTCGAGACGGTCCGGGAAGCTGTCCGCCCCGACGCCGCAGTGTGGCCAAACTCAACATGTACGACGGTGTCGGGGCTCCGGGACCCGGACGCGGGGCGAAGCCGCGGCTCGGGTTCAATGTCGACGAGGCCTGTGAGACTGCGCGGCTCTTCGAAGCCGACGACTACATCGACGCGATCGATCCCACCGCGGGCAGTTCGCTGCTCAATCCGATGTACCTGTTCCACAGGCGACCGCCGCGTGCGTCGTTCGCCGCCGCATTCACCGGCGCCATGCGGGCTGGCCTCAAGACGGCGGGGACCGCTCCTCCTGAAGTACTAGCCGTACCACGACGCCTATCTGCTGCCGTTGGCCCGGGAACTCCGCGCCGCGACCGTGCTCATCGCGACGATCTCGAATCCCTCGGCCATCGCCAGGTCCAAGCTCCCCCGGGACGGCAACCCCGACGTCTGGACCGCACCCGTAACGGCCTCTCTCGCCCGCGAGGCTCTCGACGCCCAGCGCCGCACCATGTTCGACGACCACGGAGGCTCGGCGAACCTCGTCCGCACACTGATCGCCGCACCGTTTACACACCGACGACACCAGCGCCGAAGTGCTCGTAGTCGCCACCGCCCGGCAGCCCGGCCCGGGCCAGATCGGCGCCCTCACCAAGGTCGCCAACTACGCTGCCACCCAGCTCGAGCTCGCCGAACTCGACGCCTCCCGCGCTCGTTCGTACTGCGCCGAGGTGCTCGCCCTGCGCTCCCAGATCGACCCGCACTTCATCTACAATGCCCTCGGCACCACCGCGTCGTTCGTCCGCACCGATCCCGCGCGCCCGCGAGCTGATCCTCGACTTCGCCGACTTCACCCGCTTGTCGTTCCGCGCCGCCGGCCAGTACACCGCACTCGCCGACGACCTCCGCAACCATCGACTGGTACCTCGCCCTCGAACGCGCCCGGTTCGGCGAGGGGCTGGACAGGCTCCCGCGGAGGTAGGATCGCCGCCGGAATCCGCGCGAACCAGGCCCAGGAAGGACTGCCCCGAGGACGGCACTGCGCGTCCTGGCCGTCGACGACAAGGCCCCGGCCCTCGATGAGCTGACGTACCTCCTCGGAGAACACTCGGCCGTCGGCGAGGTGGTCGGCGCTTCGGACGCCACCGAAGCCCTCCGGCTGCTCTCCGAACAATCCGTCGACGCGGCCTTCCTGGACATCTCGATGCCCGGCCTCAACGGCATGGAACTCGCCGCCGGCCTCGCCCGCTACGCGAGCCCGTCGGCCCTGGTCTTCGTCACCGCGCGCGACGACCGCGCCGTCCAGGCGTTCGAGGTCGGCGCCGTCGACTATCTCCTGAAGCCCCTGCGCGCGGGGCGACTCGCGCAAGCGATTGTACGGGTGTTGGCAAGCCGTCCGGACACTGCCGCCGATGAGACAGCGGCAGCACCCGGCGCCGAGCCCAGCTCCGCGGGAGCCCGTCCAGCCGCCGCCGCACCGCCGGCAAAGCGGACACGTCAGCGGGATCGGGGCATCCCGCTGCGCCGGAGACCGACGCGAGCGCTCCGGCGGAGCTCCGCACCGGCACTTCGACGGGACTGTGCACCAGCGTGATCCCCGTCGAGCTCGGCGGCGTGACGTCGCTAATACAGCGGGACACGATCTCGTGGGTCGAGGCCGCCGGCGACTACGCACGCCTGCACACGGCGACCGGCGCCTACCTGGTGCGCGTGAATCTGTCCACACTCGAATCCCATTGAGCCGAGGCCGGATTCGCGCGCATCCATCGGTCGTACCTGGTCGCACTTCCGATGGTGACCGGGCTGCGCACCGCGGGCACCGGCACTTAGGTGGTGATCCGCGCGAACGGCCAGACGCCGAGGTGGAACTGCCCGTCAGCCGACGGCAGGTTCGCGAACTGAAAGACCGCCTGGTCCGCGATCCTCTGCGCTCCTTCCGCTCCGGCCACGGCGCCGCACCGTCATGAGCACGCGGTGAGCCGGCAGACATGGCCCCGGACACCCCACGCCGCGAGCGTGAGAAAGCCGTCGACCTGGCCTTCCTTGTATCCGCTCCGGCCGAAGAGCGGTTTGCCGAAGGCGAAGTCCTGTATGTCGTCGGCCGTCAGTCCGGCGCAAGCGTTCGCTCCGGCGGGCGCCCGTCATTCGTGATCGACCGGGACCTCGCCGACCAGGTCCGCCAGGTCGTCGGCTCACGGGCCGAGGAACTCGTCGACCTCGCCGGGGTGGTAGCCGCGCTGTCCCATCGGCGATGCGCTGAATCTTACCCGTCGAACCTGATCGGGCGTGATGTGCGCCAGGGCGGGATCGGCCGGATCGCGGAACTTGGCTTCGAGGGCGTCGAGGAAGGCATCGACCTGATCTTCGTGGTATCCGCGCTGCAGGACCGGCGGCTTGGAGATGGCGATGTGGTAGACGCCTTCGGCGGGGAGTAGCGGCTGGTCGGAACTCATGGGCGTGAGATCGTCAATCCGATCGCGCGCTGGATTCACAGCGACCACCCCGACGAGGCCGCACTGATCGATGAGTTCATGGCTCAGCTCGCGGCCACGGTGGATGAGGTTTCCGGTGGTTGATTCCTCGATGGATGGTGCGGTGGTGGTCACGCAGAAGCAACAATCTCGGCGCCGAAACCCCTGCTGGCGCTATCGACGCGGCCGAGCGGCTGGAGTTGCTGATGGGTCGTCGCAAGAACCCCGGCGACGACATCTTGATCAGCTTCGGCCCGTACCGGTTCGATCCGGCGAACCCCGAGCACGTCACCGAGGCCCGCGAAATCGCCGCCACTACGCTGCGCCGGGGTGCACCGGACACCCCGCACCTGACCGCGTTGCAGGGCGACGACGGCGTGCTGCACGCACACGCCCTGCCAACCACGACATGGCTACCGGCCTCGCACGGCGTGTCGGATGCCACCACGAATGCTGGCGAGACCTCAACCACGAAGTGCTGCGCGAGCACGGTATCGAGCCGATGGTCCCCGGCCAGCCCCAACGGTCCGAGATCGACCGGATTGCGGCCGCGCGCGGGCAGCGTATGCCCGAGCACGCCGAGTTGGTGGCCAAGGCCCGGCCGAGGTCACCGCGTGAGCGGTCGATTCGTCTCTCGCCGCACACATCATTGAGGCGCTGATCGACGGCCGTCTGGCCACGGTTCCCGAACCTGGACGGACGGCCCTGCTGCCGATCGACGCCGAGCACTGCCTGTCGGCGCTGTGCGGCACCAAAGGCGGCCTGTCGTACGCCATCACCGACGAGGCCGGCCAGCCCGCGATGACCGGCCCCGTCAAGCGCGGCGACAAGCCCAGTCGATCGCGCACAGCGCGGGCATACTCGACCATTCCCACCACACCGGCGCCGACGGCGACGCTCTACGGCCCGCAGCGGCTGGGTGCGCAGATCGCGCCACTGTCCGCAGAACAGGAGATGACCAATGAGCGAGACCGAGAAGCCGATGAGCGCCGCCGAGAAGCTGAGGCGCTTGAAGCAGCAGCGCGAGACGAAGCAGCCCGCACCGCCGAGCACGCCGCCGCAGCCGAGCGCTTCACCCACGACGGCCGATCAGTCGACGCCAGCGCCGCCACAACCAGGCCACGCCGCCGACGCCAGCGACGACCGCCCCCCGAACCTTCGCTGAAGCCGTCGGGCGCGAGCGCCCCGCCGCCGGTGCCGAAACGGCCGCGCAGTCGAACGTGAAGCTCTAGGTGGGGGCGCGCGTTGGGTCGGGTGCGGACGGGTGTACAAATCCGCGAGGACGACGGGAAGACCCGGCCGGAAACGATGTGGGACTGGGCGCACCTCAAAGCCCAACGCCGATACGACGCGGGCGAAGCGGACACCCCGGTGCCGCGATGAGGGCGACACCCGACAGTATGCGGTTCAGGAGCGGCCGAACCGTCGGCGATGTGGTCCGCGAACAGACCGCGCCTGATCCGCAGCTGGGTCGCGATGATCGGACGGACGGCCGGTTGATGAGCGACGTTCGGGAAGGACAGAAGCGGATGGACCGGGTGAACGCCAGACTCCAGGCCGATCGTCAGAATCGGCCCCAGGGCCACGGCATGTCGATGTGCCCATCGGCCCGCCACGTGCGGCCGGACGATGGGCGCCCCACGGCAATGCCGAGGGACCGAAGAAGAACCCGGAACCAGGTGTTCCTAGGGGACTTCTTCAATTCCGCGCTTACCGTAGTCTGTTCCGTAGATTTTGCGGTTTACGGTCCATCAAATTCACATTAGTGAAGATCAGCGCTTCTCCTTGATCTTGGCAGCCTTGCCGCGCAGGTCGCGCAGGTAGTACAGCTTGGCGCGACGGACGTCACCGCGGGTGACCACGTCGATCTTGGCGAGGTTCGGGCTGTGCACCGGGAAGGTGCGCTCCACGCCGACGCCGAAGCTCACCTTGCGGACGGTGAAGGTCTCGCGCACGCCGCCGCCCTGACGGCGGATCACGACGCCCTTGAACACCTGGACGCGCTCCTTGGAGCCCTCGATGACCTTGACGTGCACGTCAAGGGTGTCGCCGGGGCCGAACTCCGGGATGTCGTCGCGGAGGGACTGCTTGTCGAGGAAGTCGAGGGTGTTCATTGTCGGTCCAATCTGGCGTGGATGATGGACAGAGGAACCTGGCGGCCCGGCCGGATGACCAGCGGGTTCGACCGGTTCGTGCCCGTGTCAGTTCGCGTCTGCCCGCACTGGCGGCGGGCAACGACGGTCAATTCTGCCAGAGACGGGCCGCAGATGAGAAATCAGCGCCGGTCAGAGGGTGAAATCCCGGTCCTGATCGTCCTGCACCGGCCCGTCTGCCCCACCGTCGGCATACTCGGGCCCGTCATCGGCGGCGCCGTTCTCACCGTCGGCCGCGTCACCGTCGCCCGCATCGGGCCAGACGCCGAGCACCGCCGGTCCGGCCACCGGCAGCGTGCCGAGCAGCCCGACGCCCTCGCCGGCCGACAGCAGGTACGCGGGCCGGCGGTGCCGGCGGTCCTCCTGTGCGCCGGGGCGTCCGCCGCCCGCCGGATAACCGCTGGCCGGCCCGCCCCGGCCGGCCGGCGATGTGGGCGAAGAACCGGCCGCGCCGCCCGGGACAGACGGCACAGACGGCGTGGCGCCGGCGGCCCGGACCGCGGCCGCGGGGCCGGCGGCGCCGCCCGGACCGGGCATCGGTGCGGCCGGGAGCAGGGTCGCCGCGGCCGCGAGAGGGTCGACGCCGTGCAGACCGCCGACACGCCGGTCTCCGGGGTCGGGGTCGCGCGGGGACGGATCGGTCCGGCCCACGACGGTGGCGGCCGGTCCTGCGGGCGGGTCGTCATCCGGACCCGCGCCCGGCGATGCGGCGGTCGGCCCGGCACGGCCCGGTGCCGCCGCGCTCCACGGGGCGCTCGGCGCCGGATCCGGTGCCGAGGCTCCCGGAGCGGTGGTGCGCACCACCGGGGTCGTTGCGGCGCCGTCGGGCATCGCCACGACGCCGGCCGGTGCCGGGGTATCGCCGGTGCCGGTGCCGGTGCCTGCGGACTGCGACACCGGGTCTCCGGTCGTCAGGGTGCCGGCCGTGCGGGGGCCGGCCGCCGGATCGGCGGTGCCGGGGCCCGGCGCCGTCGTCTCGACGGCGATGCCGTCGGTGTGCCCGGACATGGGGCCGTTGTAGAGGGTCGTGAGCGTCTCCGCGACCGCCGCGAGTTGTGCGGCGTGCAGTCCGTCGGTGCTGCCGAGGGCCGGGGCCGGGTCGATCATCGCGACCTGTGGCCGCAGGCTCTGGGACCGGCTCAGGTCGCCGGCTGCTCCGGCGAGGGCCTGCTGGACCGGGGCCAGCTGAGCGGCCGCGGCGGTGAGCCGGCCGGCCAGCGATCGGCCCGAGGCTTCGGCGGCGGCCGCACCCGCACCGGCGAGAGTCGTCGTCCCCGCCCCGCTGCCGCCGCCGACGCCTCCGGAATCGCCGAACACCCAGTCGAGACGGTCGGCGACGGCCTTCACCGCCGCCAGGATGCGGCCGATCTCAGCGGCATCGGCGGAGGCCGCGCCGGGATCCATGGAGTCGAGCCGGGCCAGAATGGTGGTCACCGGCACCAGCCACTCGGTCGAGAGGTTCAGCATGCTGGTTTGGACGCGGCGCGGGCGCCGCCGGTTCCATGACACGCCGCAGCGTCAGTCGGCGTCCTCGTCGGGAAGCAGGTCGGGGCGGCGCGCGCGGGTCCGCTCGAGCGACTGTTCGTGGCGCCAGGCGGCCACCTTGGCATGATCGCCGGAGAGCAGCACCGGCGGGACGTCGAGTCCGCGCCAGCTCACCGGACGGGTGTAGCTGGGGCCTTCGAGCAATCCGTCGGAGAACGAATCCTCCTGGTGCGACTGCGGATTGCCGAGGACGCCGGGCAGCAGCCGGGTGGTCGCCTCGACCATGGCCAGCACCGCCGCCTCACCACCGATCAGCACGAAGTCGCCGAGGGAGACCTCTTCGACGCGCACCCGCCGGGCGGCGTCGTCGAAGACGCGCTGGTCGATGCCCTCGTAGCGGCCGCACGCGAAGACCAGATGGTTTTCGGTGCTCCAGCGTCGGGCGGTGGCCTGGGTGAACGGCACACCGGCCGGGGTGGGCACCACCAGCAGGGCGTCGTCCGGGCACACCGCGTCCAGCGCATCGCCCCACACCTGGGGTTTCATCACCATGCCGGGCCCGCCGCCGTAGGGGCTGTCGTCGACGCTGCGGTGCACGTCGGTGGCCCAGTCCCGCAGATCGTGGATGTCCACGTCGATCAGCCCGGCGTCGACGGCCTTGCCGAGCAGCGCCACCCGCAGGGCATCGAGGTATTCGGGGAAGATGGTGACGACGTCGATGCGCACGGTGTCACTGCCCGCCGTCGAGCAGACCCTCGGGCGGGTCGACGACGATGCGCTCACGGGTCACCGTGGGCACGATCGCCCGCACGAACGGGATCAGCACCTCGGCGCCGCCGGAGGTGCGCACCGAAAGCACCTCCCCGCCGGGCAGGTGCAGCACGTCCGCGAGTTCACCGACCTGCTCGCCGTCCACCGTGCTGACCGGCAGGCCGATCAGCTCGTGGTCGTAGAACTCGTCCGGATCGTCGCCGGAATCGACGTCGTCGGCGTCGATCAGGAACAGGGTGCCGCGCAGCGCCTCGGCCGCCCCCCGATCGGCGACTCCGGACAGCGACAGCAACAGCCGCCCGGCGTGGGGCCGGGCGGCTGTCACCGTGTAGTCGGTCTCGCCGCCGCCGCGCGGTGCGCGACCGCGCAGCACGGCGCCGACCGCGAAACGCTCATCGGGCGCATCGGTGCGGACGTCGACGACGAGCTCGCCGCGGACGCCGTGGGTCTTGACGACCCGGCCGACCACCAGATCCATCAGCGCGGATCAGCGATCGGTGTCGACGATGTCCACCCGCATGCCGCGCCCGCCCAGTCCGGAGACCAGGGTGCGCAGTGCGGTGGCGGTGCGGCCGTTGCGGCCGATCACCTTGCCGAGATCCTCGGGGTTCACGTGCACCTCGATCATCCGGCCGCGACGGCCGGTGATGAGCTCCACCCGGACGTCGTCCGGGTTGGTGACGATGCCGCGAACCAGATGCTCGACGGCGTCAGCGACGACGACGCTCACTTGGCGTCCCCGTCACCGGCCTCGGCGACCGCCTCAGCGACGGTCTCACCGTCGGCGGCCAGGTCCGCTTCGACGGCCTTGGTCTCGGGCTCGGCGGTCTCCGGAGCAGCCTCGGCCTTGTCGGCCTTCTTGGCCTTCTTCTTGGCGGTGGTGGCCTCGACGGCCGGCTCGTTCTCGGCGGCGGCCAGTGCAGCGGCGAACAGCTCCTGCTTGCTGGTCTTGGCCTCGGCGGTCTTGAGGGTGCCCTCGGCGCCCGGCAGGCCCTTGAACTTCTGCCAGTCACCGGTCACCTTGAGGATGGCCGCCACCGGCTCGGTGGGCTGTGCGCCCACGCCCAGCCAGTACTGCGCGCGCTCGGAGTCGACCTCGATCAGCGAGGGCTCTTCCTTCGGGTGGTACTTGCCGATGGTCTCGATGACCCGGCCGTTACGGCGGGTGCGGGCGTCGGCGACGACGATGCGGTACTGCGGGTTGCGAATCTTGCCCAGACGGGTGAGCTTGATCTTGACAGCCATGATGTCCTTTGTGTCACTGCGCAATTCAGCGACCCGCCCGTTCGGCGAGCCCGGTTTTGCGATCTCTGATGGGGTGACCGCCGGGCGGCGCGTGACCGGCACCGGCGAACCAGCGGTCCATTCTGCCAGATCAGCACCCGCGACCAAAATGCACACGGCCCGCCGCGGATCATCGACGCCGGGCCCGCCGGGTGCCAGAATGTCCCTATGAGTGAGGACCAGCAGAATCCCTTCGGGAACCAGCCCGGCCCCGACCCCGAGCGACGTCCGGACCCGGCGGACGAGCCGACCACCGTCGACCAGCCGAGCAGCGCCGACCAGCCGAGCAGCGCCGACCAGCCGACCACCGTCAACCAGCCGGGCGGTGTCGACCAGCCGGCTGGGGGATCCACCGGCGGCGGCACCGGCGATGGCGCGTGGGCGGCCACCGAGTTCGCCCCGATCCCACCCGGCTCGGGCGATCCCCAGGCCGGTGGCACTCCGCAGAGTCCGCCGGATCCGTGGAGTTCGGCTGCCACCGAAGCGGTGCCGCAGCCCGCTCCGGACGGCTCTCAGTACCCGACCTATCCGGCCGGCGCTCCCTCGGGCCCCGGCTACGGCGAGCCGCCGGTCTACGGCTCGACACCCGGCTACGGCACCACGCCGGGGTACGGCGCAGCTCCCGGCTACGGCGCGGCCCCCGGTTACGGTGCAGCCCCCGGGTACGGCGAGTCCGGGCAGCCGGCCGGTTTCGGGCCGGGCCCGGAGATCGGCCCGGCAGCCGGATACCCCGGCATCCCCGCCGCCGGGATCCCGGGGTATCCGGCTGCCGGGCCGCAGGGCCCGCTCCCCCGGCCCGGCTGGGTGGTGGTCTCGGTGGTCCTGCAGATCATCGCGTCGGCGTTCACCATCCTGTCCGGCATCGCTCTGATCGTGGTCGGCGCGATGTACAACAGTTCCGACTCGCTGCAGAACTCGAGCGCGGTGCAGGACCTGCTCGACGAGACGCCCGGCCTGACCCGCGACGATCTCAGTTCGCTGGCGGCCATGTTCGTCGTCATCGGCGTGATCATGTGCATCATCGCCGCCGTCATGATCTGGGTGGCGACGCAGTCGGGCGCCGGGAAGAACTGGGCGCGGATCACGGCCACCGTGATCTGGGGCATCCTCGGCCTGCTCTCGATCACCGCGATCATCTCGATCATCTGGGCCGTGGCGATCATCGTCTGCCTCTGGCTGCCGAATGTGAACGCCTGGTACAAGAGCAAATCCCTGGTCTGACCTCGTCCGGTCGACCACCTCGTCTGCCAGATCCCGGCTGATCCGGGGTCTGGCAGACCTGTCTCCCGAACGCCACGCCGACGGGGCCGCGACGGCGCACCGCTAGACTCGGTCGTCGGGGCTCCCGCCCCCAGGGACGTCGGACGAGGAACGGAAAGCACACACCTTCATGCTCAACGCCCTCGGCTATGCGTTCATCGACGCGATCAATGTGCTGCTCATCGGCGTGCTCGTGGCGCTGGCGATGATGGCCGCGCCGGGCCGCTACCGCCGCGTCGCGAGTCTGCTGCTGCTCGGCGACTGGCTCGGCGTGCTGGTGCTCGCGCTGATCGTGCTGCTGGCCTTCGACGGGCTCGGCGACGTGATCACCCACATCGTGGACTCTCCGGTCTTCGGCATCCTGCTCATCCTCACCGGTGTGGCCACGGCCCTGCTGACGCTGCGCGGCGACGACTCCTCGGGGCTGGTGGACCGGATACTCACCCCGCTGCGTTCACCGGGTCCGCTGACCGTCCTGGTCGGCTTCATTCTGGGCCTGATCCAGTCCGGTACCTCGGTGCCGTTCTACGCCGGTCTGGCGGTGCTCTCGGCAGCCGATATCCCGGCCGCCGAACGCTACGGCGCGCTGCTGCCCTACGCCACCGTGGCGCTGAGCCTGCCGCTGCTCGCCGCCCTGCTGCTCGGCCTGGTGCGGCACAATCCGCATTCGTTCGTCGGGCGGCTCTTCGGCAGGGCCCGCGCCAACAAGACCGCCGTCGCGATGGGCGCCGGCTACCTCGTCTCGGTGCTGCTCATCGGGATCGGCATCGTCCGGCTGTTCTGACCGTCTGTTCCGACCGCCGGTTGTGACCGGCGATCATGGCCTCCGTGCGCCCCAGACCTCAGAGCCCCAGAGCTCAGAGCCCCAGAGCTCAGAGCTGCAGGCCCGAGCACACGACGTGCCGGGGCCGGCGCAGCGTCGACAGATCCCGAGCCGGATCGGCGTCGAGCACCAGGAAGTCCGCGCGGTCCCCGTCCTCGAGCCCGTCGGCGCCGAGCCACCGGCGCGGCGCCGACGAGGCCGCCGCCAGCGCCTCGAGCGGGCGGAAGCCGATACCGGTCAGCGCATCCACCTCGTCGACGATGCGGCCGTGCTCGACGAAGCCGCCGGCATCGGTGCCGGCGTAGATCGCCACCCCGGCCTCGCGGGCGGCCGCGTACACCGCCGGCGCACCGGCGTAGAGCGCACGCATATGGGACTGGTACACGGGGAACCGGTCGGCGCCGTCGGCGATGCCGGGAAAGTTCTCCACCTGGATGAGCGTGGGCACCAGGGCGATCTGCTTCTCGACCAGCCGGTCGATCAGGTCCTGGGTGAGGCCGGTGCCGTGTTCGATGGAGTCGAAGCCGGCGTCGATGAGGTCCGGCAGCGCGTCGTAGCCGAAGACATGCGCGGTGATCCGTGCGCCCTCCTCGTGCGCGGCGGCCACGGCCGCCTGCAGCTGCGCCGACGTCCACAGCGGCGCCAGATCGCCGGCCTCCCGGTCGATCCAGTCCCCGACCAGCTTCACCCAGCCGTCACCGGCCCGGGCCTGCCGGCGCACCTCGTCGGCCAGGCGGTCCGGATCGTCGAGTTCGACGCCGTAGTCGCGCAGGTAGCGCTTGGGGCGGGCGATGTGCTTGCCGGCGCGCAGGAAGCGGGGGCAGCGCGGATCGTCGTCGAGCGGATGCGTGTCGACCGGTGAGCCGACCTCGCGCAGCAGCAGCGCACCTGCCCGCGCATCCTGGTAGGCGAAGCCGCGCGCCCGGTCGATGGTCACACCCAGCCCCGGCGCGATGCCGACGTGATTGTGCGCGTCGACCAGGCCGGGCACGATCCAGCCGCCGTCGGCGACGGTCTGCGCACCCGCCAGCGCGGTGCGGCTGATCCGGCCGTCACGCACCCACAGGTCGAGCGGCTCGCCGGTGAACGGATCGATGCCCCGGTAGTGGTCGGCAGCCATGGCGCGCCCTCTACTTCTTGGGGAACTTCAGGTCGTTCAGGTCGATGCCCTCCAGGCCGGGCGGCAGTTGGTCGAGACCGGGCGGCATCTGCGACAGATCCATCCCCGGCGGCAGCCCCATGCCGGGCATCATGCCCGGCATGCCGCCGCGCATGCCCTTCGGCGGCGTCGGCCCCCTGCCCTTGCCCTTGCCCTTCTTGGCGTTCTTACCCTTCTTGCCCTTGCGCGCATTGCGCTTGGCGCCGCCCATACCCATCCGGCCGGACATCTGCGACATCATCTTGCGGGCCGCGAAGAACCGGTCCACCAGCTGGTTGACATCGGTGACGGTGACACCCGAGCCGTTGGCGATGCGCAGCCGCCGGGAGGCGTTGATGATCTTCGGATCGTCGCGCTCGGCGGGGGTCATGCCGCGGATGATCGCCTGGATCTTGTCGAGCTGCTTGTCGTCGACCTGCGAGAGCGCGTCCTTCATGTCGCCGGCGCCGGGCAGCATGCCCAGCAGGTTCCCGATCGGACCCATCTTGCGGATCATCAACATCTGCTGCAGGAAGTCGTCGAGGGTCAGCTCCCCCTGGCTGATCTTCTCCGCGGCCTTCTCCGCCTCGGCGGCATCCCAGTGCTGCTCGGCCTGCTCGATCAGCGAGAGCACATCGCCCATGCCGAGGATCCGGCTGGCCATCCGGTCCGGGTGGAAGACGTCGAAGTCCTCGAGCTTCTCACCGGTGGACGCGAACTTGATCGGCCGGCCGGTGATCTCGCGCACCGACAGCGCGGCGCCGCCGCGGGCGTCGCCGTCGAGTTTGGTCAGCACCACGCCGGTGAAGTCGACACCCTCGGCGAAGGCCTGTGCGGTGGCCACCGCGTCCTGGCCGATCATCGCGTCGAGGACGAACAGCACCTCGTCGGGGTCGGTGGCATCCCGGATGTCCGAGGCCTGACGCATCAGCTCCTCGTCGATGCCCAGACGGCCGGCGGTATCGATGATCACCACGTCGTACTGCTTGGTCCGGGCCTGTGCCACACCGTCGAGCGCCACCCTGACCGGATCGCCCGAGCTGACGCCGAGGGTGCCCTCGCTGCCGACGGCGGCGCCGGCCTCGGGAGCGAAGACCGGCACGCCGGCGCGCTCGCCGACGATCTGCAGCTGCTGGACCGCGCCCGGGCGCTGCAGGTCACAGGCCACCAGGAGCGGCGTGTGACCCTGCTTGACCAGCCAGGCGGCGAGTTTGCCGGCCAGGGTGGTCTTACCGGCGCCCTGCAGGCCGGCGAGCATGATGACGGTCGGCGGGTTCTTGGCCAGCGACAGCCGGCCGGTCTCCCCGCCGAGGATCCCGACGAGTTCCTCGTTGACGATCTTGACGATCTGCTGGGCCGGATTGAGCGCCCCGGAGACCTCGGCGCCCTTGGCGCGCTCCTTGATCCGTGCGATGAAGGTGCGCACCACCGGCAGCGAGACGTCCGCCTCGAGCAGGGCGAGCCGGATCTCCCTGGCGGTCGAGTCGATGTCGGCGTCGGTCAGCCGGCCTTTGCCGCGCAGGTCTTTGAGCGCACCGGTCAACCGATCGGAGAGAGATTCGAACATGCCTCCATCTTTCCATGACGCCCGGCGGGCCCGGCCGCGAGGCGCTCGCGCGTCGCGGCCGGGGCGCGGCTATGCGGTCGAACCGGCCGCCGGACAGACCGTGAGCACGGCGTCGGCGATGGTCTCCCGCACCGCCGGAGTGTCCGGCGCCAGATCCACACAGAAGGTGTCGACGACGGTCGAGCCCAGCGTGGAGACCTTGGCCCAGCGCACATCGGCGCCCTCCCGCTCGAGGACCCCGGTGACCCGGGCGAGCAGACCCGGCCGGTCCACCGAACGCAGCTCGAGCAGAACCGTGCCGGAGGCGGCGTCGTTCACCCACGATGCCCGTGGCGGCGCCAGCACCCGTGCCACCGGGACCGCGGATCCGCCCGGGTTCCGGGCGGCCGCCGCGGTGTCCCGTTCGTCGAGTTGCGCGGTCACGTCCAGCCGGCCGTCGATGGCCGCCAGCAGACGCTGCCGGAGCACCTGCACATCCGGCGGGTCGCCGAAGGTGGGCATGACGACGAAGCTGTTGACCGCCGAGCCGGCGTGCGAGCACACCTGCGCACTGTGCGCGTGCAGTCCGGCCAGCGCGATCACCCCGGTCATCTTCGACAGCAGTCCCGGCTGGTCCGGTGCGATCAGAGTGGCCAGGTAGGTGGTCGGCCCCTCCCCGGCCTCGAGCCGGACGTGCACCCCGCCGCTCTCCGCCTGCGCGGCCAGTTCGGCCGACAGTGCCTCCTGCTGCGGGATCACCGCCCCACCGATGTGTGCGCAGACCCGTCGCACCAGAGTCCCGATCAGCGACGCCTTCCAGTCACTCCACACGCCCGGACCGGTGGCCTTGGAGTCCGCTTCGGCCAGCGCCCCGAGCAGTTCGGTGAGCACCCGGTCGTCGCCGAGGGTCTCGGCCACCGACTCGATCACCGCCGGATCGCTCGGATCGCGGCGGGTGGCCACCGCCGGCAGCACCAGATGGTGGGCCACCATGTCCGAGAGCGTCCGCACGTCCTGCGGCCACAGTCCGAGCCGGCTGCCGATGCCCACGGCCAGTTCCGCGCCGACCTCGCTGTGGTCGCCGCCGCGCCCCTTCCCGATGTCGTGGATGAGGGCGCCGAGCAGCAGCAGGTCCGGCCGCGACACGCTGGTGGTCAGTGAGGCGGCGTTGGCCACCGTCTCCACCAGGTGCCGGTCGACGGTCCAGGTGTGCACCGAATCGCGCGGCGGCAGATCCCGGACCCCGGCCCACTCCGGGAACATGGTCTCCCACAGGCCGATCCGGTCGAGCGCCTCGATGGGCGCCGCCATCGACGGACCGGACGAGAGCAGCACCAGCAGGTCGCTGAGCGGTTCGGCCGGCCACGGCTCGGGAATCGGCTGCGCGTACCGGGCGAGCCGTTCGAGGGTCGGTCCGTTGATCGGCAGCTCGTTGCGCGCCGCCGCGGCCGCCACCCGCAGCACCAGACCGTAGTCCTGGCTGGGCATGGCCCCGCGGGCCAGCACCACCTCACCCTGATGTTCGACGACGCCCTCGTCGAGCGGCCGCCGGGCGGGCAGCCGCCGCAGTCGCGACACCCCGCGCCGGCCCACCGCGTTGGCGGCGGTGCGCAGCCCGGTGTCGACGGCGAACTCGGTGGTGCGGCCGGCCCCGCTGATCACCCTGGCCAGATCGAATCGGTCGCCCAGGTCGAGTGCGGCGGCGATCTGGTCGGCGTCCTGGGCCCGCACCTGTTCGCGGGCCCGTCCGGCGATCAGATGCTGTTCGGTCCGCACGTCGAGCAGTCGTTCGTAGGCGTGCGCGACCGGCGACCCGGAGCGTTCCGGCGAGAGCCGGGCCAGTCCGTCGGTGAGCTGTGCCAGGGCCAGCGCGTTGAGCAGTTGCACATCGCGCATGCCCCCGCGCCCGTTCTTCAGGTCCGGTTCGGCGCGCTGGGCGATGTCCCCGGCCCGCTCCCAGCGGGCCCGGGCCGATTCGACCAGTTCGGGCAGCCGGGTGCGGGCTTCGATCCGCCAGAGGTTGCGGACCGAGGCGATCATCAGGGCTGCGAGGTCCTCGTCGCCGGCGATGAACCGGGCGTCGAGCAGTCCGAGCACCGCGCTGGTGTCCTCGCGGGCCACCCGCAGGACCTCCGGAATGCTCCGCACGCTGTGATCGAGACCCACGCCGGAATCCCAGATGGGATACCAGAGCCCGTCGGCCTTCTCGGCGATCTGATCCGGGTAGCGCTCGTCGTGCAGCAGCACCAGATCCAGGTCCGAGTAGGCCACGAGTTCCCGCCGCCCCAATCCCCCGACGGCGACCACGGCGAAACCGCTGCCGTCGACGATGCCCAGTTCACGGGCACGCTGCACCAGCCAGGCCTCGTAGACGGTCTCGAGTTCCCGGCGGAACTCTCCGCCGATGATCCGGCCCGCCCGCGCCTCGGCGATGACCTCGGCCCGGGCCGCGGAGAGGGCGCCCGCCGGATCCCGGCCGGCGCCCGCCGCGCCCGCCTCAGACCGCTTCGGTGCCGCGTTCACCGGTCCGCACCCGAATGATCGAGTCGACCGGCGAGACCCACACCTTGCCGTCACCGATCTTGCCGGTCCGGGCGGCGTCCACGATCACCTCGGCGACCTTGTCCACGTCCTCGTCGTCGATCACGACCTCGACGCGGACCTTCGGCACGAAGTCCACTGCGTACTCGGCGCCGCGATAGACCTCGGTGTGGCCCTTCTGCCGCCCGTACCCCTGCACCTCGCTCACCGTCATACCGACGACCCCGATCTGCTCGAGCCCGGACTTGACGTCCTCGAGGGTGAACGGCTTGATGATGGCGGTAATCAGCTTCATGGGTTCAACAACCTTCCTGTGTCCAGATTCAGCCTAGTGCGGCAGGCTGCTGCCGGGTCCGGTGACGGGACCGGAGTGGCCCGTCGGGCCGACATGGCGTCAGACCGGCTCATAAGCGGTCTCCGCGTGTTCGGCGCTGTCGATGCCGCGGGCCTCGTCCTCACGGTCGATCCGCCAGCCGATCGGCTTGAGGACCAGGGCGATCACAGCGGTGAGCACACCGGTGAAGGCGAGCGCGAAGAGGGCGATGACCACCTGGACGGCGAGCTGCTTGGCGTCGTGACCGTAGAAGATGCCGGTCTCCTTGGCGAACAGGCCGATACCCACGGTGCCCCACAGGCCGGCGACCAGGTGCACACCCACCACGTCGAGCGAGTCGTCGTAGCCGAGCTTGAACTTCAGGCCGATGGCCAGCGCGGCGAGGATGCCGGCGATCACACCCAGACCCATCGAGCCCACCGGGGTGAGGTCACCGCAGGCCGGGGTGATGGCGACCAGACCGGCGACGATGCCCGATGCGGCGCCGACGCTGGTCGGCTTGCCGTCGCGCAGCCATTCCACGGCCAGCCAGCCGATCATCGCGGCGGCGGTGGCGACGGTGGTGTTGACCCAGACCAGGCCGGCGGTCATGTCGGCGGCCAGTTCCGAGCCCACGTTGAAGCCGAACCAGCCGAACCACAGCAGGGCGGCGCCGAGCATGACGAACGGGATGTTGTGCGGACGGTAGGCGGTACGGCCGAAACCGATCCGCTTGCCCACCAGCAGAACCAGCACCAGGGCGGCCATACCGGCGTTGATGTGGACCACGGTGCCGCCGGCGAAGTCGATCGGCGCCACATTGGCCTCCCCGTCGGTGGAACCGAACATCCAGGAGGCGAAGCCGCGCTCGGCGCCGGACATGATGCCGCCGCCCCAGACCATGTGGGCCAGCGGCAGATAGATGATGGTGGTGAACAGCACGGTGAAGATCAGCCAGGTGACGAACTTGACGCGCTCGGCCAGCGCACCGCTGATCAGCGCGACGGTGATCACCGCGAAGGTCAGCTGGAAGGCGAGGAAGACGATGGCCGGGACGGTCGAGTCTCCCCACATCACCACCTCGTCGCCGCGAGTCTGCGTGAGCTGATCGGAGCCGAACAACGAGAACGGGTTGGCGAAGATGCCGCCGATGTCACTGTCGCCGGTGAGCGAGTCGCCGAAAGATGTGGAGAAACCCCACAGCACATAGACCACCGTCACCGTCGCGATCGAGGCGAACGACATCATCATCATGTTCAGGACGGATTTGCCGCGCGAAAGACCACCGTAGAAGAACGCCAGCGCGGGCGTCATCAGCAGCACCAGGGCCGCGCTGATGATCACCCACGCGGTGTCACCGGTGTCGAACGTGCCGAACACTTCGTCCGGTAGAGCCACAGTCACTTCTCAAGACCTCCTGTCACCGTCGTGATTCGACGTGTGAGGAAACTCTGTCGCGGCGACGTTTCCGGCACAGTGCCGGAAATGTTTCGCCTACGTGACGCGGCCCGGCGGTGGGTTAAGCGCTCGTTTCGCCCCGTCCGGGGCGGAGGTCAGAGGCGTTCACGCAGGACGTGCTTGACGATCTTGCCGCTCGGATTGCGCGGCAGCGCGTCCACGGTGAGCACCTCGCGGGGCAGCTTGTAGCGGGCCAGCTTGTCCGCGAGGAATTCACGCACCTCCTCGACGGTCACCTCGGCGCCGTCGGACGGGACGCAGGCGGCGACCACCGTCTCACCCCACTCCGGGTGGGGCCTGCCCACGACGGCCACGTCCGCGACCCGCGGGTGGCCGCGCAGGACCTCCTCGACTTCCTGCGAGTGCACGTTCTCGCCGCCGACGATGATGATGTCCTTGAGCCGGTCGACGACGTACAGGTAGCCGTCGTCGTCGATCCGCGCCACGTCGCCGGTGCGGAACCACGGCCCCTCGAAGGCTGCGGCCGTGGCCTCCGGGTTGTTCAGGTAGCCGGTCATCGCGGTGTCGGCGCGCAGCCAGATCTCCCCGATCCCGCCGGGCCCGACGTCAGTGCCGTCGGCGTCGACCACCCGCAGATCCACCCCGAACATGCCGCCGCGGCCGATGGAACCGGCCTTGCTCAGCTGCTCGTGCGGGTACAGCGCGGTGCCCACCGGTCCCATCTCGCTCATCCCGTACACCTGGAAGAAGTGTTCGCTGCGGTAGCTGTCGATGAGCAGCCGGGCGGTCGGCTCCCCCAGCGAGGCTCCGCCGTAGAGCCACCTGGTGACGGTGGACAGGTCGTAATCGGCCAGGTCCAGCCGGCCCGCCTCGGCCAGCTGCACGGGCATCAGGTAGGCGATCGGCGAACCGAAGAAGGCGGTGATCCGGTGCCGCTGCACCGCCTCGAGGAAGTGCTGCGGATGGTATTCGCGCTGCAGCACGGTGGTGGCGGCCAGCGAGATCATCGTGAGCAGCCAGTCGTTGAGCGGGGCGGCGTGCCAGATGGGCATGGACAGCAGGAACCGTTCCTCGCTGGTGAAGCCGAGGGTGGTGGCGATCAGCGGGGACACGGTCGAGAGCGTGCGGTGGGTGTGCACGCAGCCCTTGGGCGAACTGGTGGTCCCGGAGGTGTAGAGGATCTGTGCCGGCGCGTCCAGGTCGTCGTCGACGGCGGCGGGGATCGGCGCCGCCGTCGCCAGCAGGTCGTCGAAGGAGTCGAGCCCGTCGTGACCGGCTTCGGTGGTGAGCCACGGGATGTCGGTGGCTCCGTCGGCGGTCGCTGCGAGCTCGCCGGCCGCCACACCGAGCCGGGCGCCGCTCTGCTGCACCGCGAAGGCGATCTCCGGTCCGGCCAGCTTGTGGTTCACCGGGACCAGTACGGCGCCCGCGTACCAGGCGCCGAAGGCGGCGATGACGAAGCCGGGCGTGTTGTAGGTGAGCACCGCGACCGCCTCGCCGGGCGCCACACCCCGGTCGATGAAGACCGTGGCCGCGCGGCGTGCCGCGTCCTTCAGCTCGGCGTAGGTGATCTCGGTGTCGTCGGTGACCAGTGCCGGCTTGTCCGGTGCGATCCGGGCGGCGCGTTCGAGGGTCGAGGTCAGATGCATTCCGCTGCTCCTGTTCAGGCGCGTGCGGCCACGGCCGCGAGGTCGAGGGCGGGATCGAGGACGCCGTACATCTGGCCCGGGTTCTCCAGTCGCCCGGCGACGAAGGCGTCGGCGACCGCGTCCGGGGCCTGCCGGATCAGGATCGAGCCCTGCAGGGCGAGCGCGAGGGACTCGGTGAGCCGGCGCGCAATGGCCGGCGCCGCGGTCGGGTCGGCGGCGGCCTGGGCCACCAGTTTCCGGGTGGCCTCGACGTGCAGGTCGTAGCCGCGGTGGCTGCCCAGCGCGAGCTCGAACTCGTCGTCGAGTGCCTCCACCGAGAGCGGATCGCGGGCCATCGCGCGCAGGACGTCCAGCGCGATCACATTGCCCGAACCCTCCCAGACGGCCATCACCGGCTGTTCGCGGTAGCGGCGGGCCAGCGGGAAGCCGTTCTCGGTGTACCCGTTGCCGCCCAGGCATTCGAGCGCCTCGTAGGCGTGGTTGGGTCCGCGTTTGCACACCCAGTATTTGCCGACGGCGGTCGCCAGCCGGCGGAAGGCCTGCGACTGCTCGGAGTCGTCGTCGTAGGCGGCGGCCAGGCGCATCGCCGTCCAGGTGGCCGCCTCCGACTCGAGCTGCAGATCGGCGATCACCGCGGTCATGGCCGGCTGGTCGATGAGCAGCGCACCGAAGGCCGAGCGGTGGCGGGTGTGCCAGGCGGCTTCGGCGACGGCCTGGCGCATACCGGCGGCGCTGCCCAGGGCGCAGTCGAGCCGGGTCTGGTTGACCATCTCGATGATGGTCCGCACCCCGGCGCCCTCGTCGCCGAGTCGCCAGCCGACCGTCTCGTCGAACTCGACCTCCGAGGAGGCGTTGGACTTGTTGCCGAGCTTGTCCTTGAGCCGCTGAACGTTGAAGACGTTGCGCTCGCCGTCGGGCAGGGTCCGCGGCACCACGAAGCAGGTGACCCCGTCCGGCGCCTGCGCCAGGACCAGGAAGGCGTCGGACTGGGGTGCCGAACAGAACCACTTGTGTCCGGTGATGCGGTAGGTGCCGTCCCCGGCATCGACCGCGCGGGTGGTGTTGGCGCGCACGTCCGAGCCGCCCTGCTTCTCGGTCATCGCCATCCCGAAGATCGCCGACCGCTTGGCCGGATCACCCAGGGCCGGGTCGTAGTCGTGGGAGTACACCCGCGGAAGCCACTGCTCGGCGAGCACCGGGTCGGTCCGCAGCGAGGGCACCACGGCATGGGTCATGCTCACCGGGCAGGAGTGGCCGGGTTCGATCTGGCCGAACTGACTGAACAGCGCCGCACGCGCCACGTGGGCGCCCGGACGGGGATCGGACCAGCAGCTGGTGTGGGCGCCGCGGGCGATCGCGTCACCGATGATGCGGTGGTAGGCCGGATGGAATTCGATCGCGTCGACCCGGTTTCCCCACCGGTCGTGGGTGTGCAGGATCGGCGTGATGGTGTTGGCCAGTTCGGCGTCGCGCTGGAAGTCCTCCCGCCCCACCAGTGCACCGGCCTCGGTCAGCCGGTCGGTGGCCCAGTCGGCGCCGTAGGCGGCGACGGCTTCGGTGAGTGCGAGGTTGGTGGTGTACTCGTTGACGCCGACGCGGGCCGGTGCCTGGTTGAAGACCTGGTGGGTGGCGGTCATGGGATGCTCCTCGGGTCGGGGTGGGTGGTCTCAGGTGTGTGCGCCGGCGCGCCCAGTGCGCGGAAGCAGAAGTCGGTGATGGTGGCCAGCAGAGCGTCGGGATCGTCGCCGGCCAGCGGCGCCGTATCGGGGTTCAGTGCGCCGACGAGCGCCTCGGAGATGGCCCCCATCAGGGCCGCCGCGGCGACGGGCGCATCCTGGTCGACGAACCGGCCCTGCGCGATACCGTCGACGATGATCGCCTCGCCGAGGTCGCGATAGGACTGGCGCAGCCGCAGGCGTTCGCGGTCGACGGCCGGGTCGACCGACTCGAAGAGCAGCGACCAGGCAAGCCGCCGGCCGCGCAGCGCACGATCGGCGAAGGTGTCGATCAGCGCCCGGAGCCTGTCGTCGGGTCCGGGACCGGCGGCCTCGACGGCGGCCTCGACCCGGCCGAACTCGTATTCGGCGGCGTTGCGGAAGACCTCGGCGAGCAGGGCCTCGCGATTGTCGAAGTACGAGTAGACCGAGCCCACGGAGACGCTGCCGCGCTCGGCGATCGCGGCCACCGCCGCACCGGCGAAACCGGACTGCGCCACCACGGCCCGGGCGGCGCCGAGCAGCGCCTCCCGTTTGGCCTGCGCGCTGCGGCGGGTGGCCGCGGTCGGTCGGTACGCCATCGCCGTCTCCTGTCGCCCTGTGCTTCAACAAAGAGTTGAACTATGGTTCATTTCTTCTCACAAGGATTGAACCACGATTCAATCCATCTGACAAGAACGCCCGCCCGGCAGATCCTGCCGGGCGGGCGTCCGAGGGTCGGCGGTGAGGCGCTCAGCGATCAGGCACCGCGCCGGTGATCAGAGCAGGGCGTCGACGAAGGCCTCCGGAACGAACGGCGCCAGATCGTCAGCGCCCTCCCCCAGTCCGACCAGCTTGACCGGGACTCCCAGCTCCTCCTGGATCCGGAAGACAATGCCGCCCTTGGCGGTGCCGTCGAGCTTGGTCAGCACCACACCGGTCAGATCCACGACCTCGGCGAAGACCTTCGCCTGGGTCAGCCCGTTCTGGCCGACGGTGGCGTCGAGGACCAGCAGCACCTCGTCCACCGGCGCCTTCTTCTCCACCACGCGCTTGACCTTGCCGAGCTCGTCCATCAGACCCGCCTTGGTGTGCAACCGGCCCGCGGTGTCGATGAGCACCACGTCCACGCCGTCGGCGATGCCCGAGGACACCGCGTCGAAGGCCACCGACGCCGGATCGGCGCCCTCCTTGCCGCGCACGATGCCGGCCCCGACTCGCTCACCCCAGGTCTGCAGCTGGTCGGCAGCCGCCGCACGGAAGGTGTCGGCGGCCCCGAGCAGCACCCGGCGGCCGTCGGCGACCAGGACCCGGGCCAGTTTGCCGGTGGTGGTGGTCTTGCCGACGCCGTTGACGCCCACCACCAGCACCACGGCCGGTCCCCCGGCGTGCGGCAGCGCCCTGACCGAGCGGTCGAGCTCCGGGTGCAACTGGGCGATCAGCACCTCCCGCAGGGCCGAGCGCGCCTGCTCGGCCGTACGGACCTTGCCGCTGGCCAGTTCGGCGCGCAGGTTCTCCACCACCGCGGTGGTGGCCGCGCTGCCGAGGTCGGCCATCACCAGGGTGTCCTCGATCTCCTCCCAGCTGTCCTCGTCGAGGTCGCCGGCACCGAGCAGACCGAGCATGGAACCGCCGATGGCGCCCTGACTGCGGGCCAGCCGGCCGCGCAGCCGGGACAGCCGCCCCTCGGTCGGCGCGATCTCGTCGAGCGCCGGGGCTTCGGGCTCGGGCTCGGACTCGGGCTCGGCGACTGTTTCCGGTGTCGCCGGTGCTTCCGGCTCGGCAGGGGTTTCCGGCTCGACGGGCGTCGCGGCCTCCGCCTCCGCGGGCGCCTCCGACTCGGCTTCGGGTGCAGCCGTGCCGGTTCCAGGCGCGGCGGTTTCAGGCGCGGCCGCCGGTTCCGGAGCGCGCTCGGGCTCGGGTTCGGGAGCCGGTTCCGCCGCGGCCGGTTCCCGGTCGAGAGTGGCGGCACCGCCCTGGCTGAAGGAGAAACCCGATCCAGCCTGATAGCCGCCGGACTTGTCCACCTGCCGGGCACCGTCGTCGGTGATCGTCGGGGTGGCGTCGGTGATCGAGATCTGCCGACGGCGGCGCAGCATCAATCCGATGCCCAGCAGCAGGGCCAGGACCACGACCACACCGACGACGATGCCGATGATGACTTCAGTACTCACGCAGAGGACCTTTCAGTGTTGTGCTCTTCGTCGTTGTTCTCTTGATCGCCGGGGCCGTGACACGCCGCCGGCACGCTGTCAGTTCGCGGGGGCGGCGATGTCCACGCCGCGCATCCGCTGCGAGATCACCTGGGTGATGCCGTCGCCGCGCATACTCACCCCGTAGAGGGCGTCGGCGATCTCCATAGTGGGCTTCTGGTGGGTGATCACGATCAGCTGAGACTTCTCCCGCAGCTGTTCGAACAGGCTGATCAGCCTGCGCAGGTTGGCGTCGTCGAGGGCGGCCTCGACCTCGTCCATCACATAGAACGGCGAGGGCCGGGCCCGGAAGATCGCCACCAGCATGGCCACCGCGGTCAGCGACTTCTCACCACCGGAGAGCAGCGAGAGCCGTTTGACCTTCTTCCCCGGCGGACGCGCCTCCACCTCGACGCCGGTGGTGAGCATGTCGCCGGGATCGGTCAGCACCAACCGGCCCTCGCCGCCCGGGAAGAGCGTGGCGAAGACCTGCGAGAACGCTTTCTCCACGTCGGCGTAGGCGTCGGTGAAGACCTGCAGGATGCGGGCGTCGACCTCGGCGACCACGTCGAGGAGATCGGCGCGGGCTGCTTTGACGTCTTCGAGCTGTGCGGAGAGGAAGTTGTAGCGCTCCTCGAGAGCCGCGAACTCCTCGAGGGCCAGCGGATTGACCTTGCCCAGAGTGTTGAGGTCCTTCTGAGCGGACTTGGCGCGCGCCTCCTGTGTGCGCCGGTCGTAGGGCATCGGTGCCGGGGCCACCACCAGTTCGCCGCGCTCCTTGGCCTCGGCGTATTCGCGCAGTTCCAGCTCGGACGGCGGCATCGGCACGTCCGGCCCGTATTCGGCGACCAGATCGTCCGGGGCGATGCCGAACTGCTCGGTCACCTGCTCCTCGAGCTGCTCGATCCGCAGCGCGGCCTGGGCGCGGGCGAGTTCGTCGCGGTGCACCGCATCGCGCAGGGTGTTCAGTTCGGCGGTGAGTGCGTCGACGGTGCCGCGGAGCTCCTCGGTCTCGGCGGTACGCGCGGTGCGGGTCTCCTCGAGCCGGTCGCGGCCGGCCTGCGCCTGCGCGACACAGGCGGTGACCGCGGTCAGAGTCTGTTCGGCGGCGGCGGCCACGGCGGCGGCCACCCCTGCCGCGTACCGGCGCTGCGCGTCCTGCCGGCGGGCGCGTTCGCGGGCGGCGCGCTCGGCTCCGGCCTGCCGGCGCAGTCCGTCGGCCTTGCCGCGGATCGAGGCGAGGCGTTCCTCGGCGGTGCGCAGGGCCAGCCGGGTCTCCACCTCCACCGACCGGGCGGTGGCCACCTCGGCGGCCGCGGCCTCGCGCAGCTGACGGTCGGCGTCGCCGTCCGGGGCGTCTGCGCCCTCGTCGGCGGCCAGCCGCAGCCGCTCGTCCACCTCGGTGAGCTTCGTCAGATTCTCCGCGCGCCCCTCCTCCGCCTTATCGCGCTGGTGCAGCAGCCGCTGGGCCTCCTGTTCGGCGCTGCGGATGTCGGCCCCGAGCCGGCCGAGCAGTTCGTAGGCTGCGCCGACGTTGGCGTCGGACTCGCCGAGTGCGGCCAGGGCGCCCTCGGCCGCCTCGGAGGCGTCGTGCTCGTCGGCCACGGCCTGGGCCAGTTCGGCTTCCAGACGCTCGGCATCGCCGCGAGCCCGGGCCAGATCCTCGGTGGCGGTGTCGATGGCCGACTGCACCTCGAGAGTCGACGGGCGCCGCGCCGAACCGCCCTCGACCGTCGCACGCGAGATCCGGTCGCCGCTGCGGGTCACCGCCAGCACCTCGTAGTCGCGGGCGATCGTCATCGCCTGCTCGGCGTCGTCGACCAGCACGATCCCCTCGAGCAGGACGTCAATGGCCCCGGCGATCGAACCCGGTGCGGTGACGGCGTCGCGCGCCCAGATCACCCCCGACGGCAGCTGCGGCGCGGTGCCGCGCGCGCGGTCGGGCAGTCCGCCGACGATCAGTGCGGCCCGTCCCCCGTCGCCGCCGTGCAGTGCGTCGAGTGCGCGGACAGCCGCGAGTTGGTCGACGGTGGCGATGGCATCGACGGCCGGGCCCAGGGCGCCGGCGATCGCGGCCTCGTAGCCGGGTTCGACGGTGAGCAGTTCGGAGAGCGGGGCCAGCAGCCCGTCGGTCTGCTTCTCCAACAGCCAGGCGCCGCCGTCGGCACGTTCGAGGCCCACCGCGAGGGCGTCGATGCGGGCGGTCAGCGACGCGATGCGCTGCTGGGCCTCGCGTTCGTCCACGCGCAGCTGTTCCACCCGCTCGGTGGCGGCGGCCAAGGCGGCCACGCACCGTTCGTGGTGCTCGTCGAGGCCTTCTTCGCGGCTTTCGAGTTCGGCCATCTTCTCCGCAGCGGCCGACATCTCGGCTTCGGCGGCGGCGGCGCGTTCGCGGGCCGCTTCCACCGCAGCGGTCAGCCGCTCGGCCTCGGCGTCGACGGATTCGATGCGGGTACGCAGATTGGCGGCCTGGCCCTCGAGCCGGGCCAGCCCCTCGCGCCGGTCGGCGACGGCCTGCACCGCGGCCAGATGCGCCTTCTCCGCGGAGGTGGCCACCTGCTCGGCCGCGGCCAGGGCGGCGGTGGCCTCCTGCAGCGCCTCGGCGGCGGCTTCGACGGCGGCGGCCTGTTCGGCCTCGGCCAGGGCGGCTTCCTCGGCGCGCCGCTCCAGTTCGTCCGGGTCCGGCCCGCTGGGAGCCGGCGCGGCGGTGGCCAGGTTCGCGGCACGTTCGGCGGCCACCCGGCGGGTGCCCTCGACGCGTTCGGCCAGGGCGCTGAGCGCGTAGAAGACCCGGCCCGCCTCGGCGGCGGCCGGCGCGACGGTGCTGAGCTCTGCCTGCGAGGCGGTCAGCGCCTCGGTGGCGGCATCGACCTGGGCGGCCAGCTCGTTGCGGCGGGCGGTGATCTGTTCCTCGACGGCGGTGTGCTCGGCCATCTCCGCACGCCGGGTCACCAGATCGTCGGCGGCCAGCCGCAGCCGCGCGTCGCGCAGTTCGGCCTGCACGGTGGCGGCGCGGCGCGCCACCTCCGCCTGCCGGCCGAGCGGTTTGAGCTGGCGCCGCAGTTCGGCGGTCAGGTCGGTGAGCCGGGCGAGGTTGGCGGCCATCGCATCGAGTTTGCGCACCGCTTTCTCCTTGCGGCGGCGGTGTTTGAGGACGCCGGCGGCCTCCTCGATGAAGGCGCGGCGTTCCTCGGGACGCGATTCGAGGATCTGCGACAGGCGGCCCTGGCCGACGATGACGTGCATCTCGCGGCCGATACCGGAGTCGGAGAGCAGTTCCTGGACGTCCATCAACCGGCAGGAGGAGCCGTTGATCTCGTATTCGCCGGCGCCGTCGCGGAACATCCGGCGGGTGATCGAGACCTCGGAGTATTCGATCGGCAGCGCACCGTCGGAGTTGTCGATCGTCAGTGTGACCTCGGCGCGGCCGAGCGGCGCGCGCTCGGAGGTGCCGGCGAATATGACGTCGGCCATCTTCCCGCCGCGCAGCGCCTTGGCGCCCTGTTCACCCATGACCCAGGTGAGTGCGTCGACCACATTGGACTTACCCGAACCGTTGGGGCCCACCACGCAGGTGATGCCCGGCTCGAAGCGCAGCGTCGTGGACGACGCGAACGACTTGAAGCCTTTCAGGGTGAGACTCTTGAGGTGCACGACGATCAACCCTACCGGTCAGGACGCTGCGGGGATGCGCTCAGACCCCGAACGGCGCACCGGTGCCGCGGCTCAGCGCTCGACGAATCCGGCCAGGTCACCGCGGGCGGGACCGAAACTCTCCACCACCAGGTCCACCCGGCCCGGCGTGGTGCCCGAACGCAGCAGGCCCAGCAACGTCTCGAGGGCGGGCCGCGGCCCCTCGGCCACCACCCGCACCTTGCCGTCGGCCTGGTTGGCGGCATAACCGGTCAGTGCGAGCTCCAGGGCTCGCGACCTGGTCCACCAGCGGAAGCCGACGCCCTGGACGTGTCCGTGCACGAATGCTGTCAGCCGCTGGTTCCCCGTGTCCGGAGCGCTCATCGGGCTACTCCGTCTCGATGGTCAGCGAGACCTCGGTGCCGGCCTTGAGGGTGCGGCCGACCGTGCAGACCCGGTCTACCGCCCGCTCGACCACGGTCAGCAGCCGCTGCGCGGCCTCCGGATCGAGTTCGGACAGGTCCAGTTCGAAGACCTCGTCGAGCTTCGGATAGCGCTCGTTCTCGCGGTCGGCGTCGCCGGAGACCCGGACGGTGGCGTCGTAGTCGTCACCGAGCCGGCGGGCCAGCGGAACGTCGGTGGCCATGCCGGTGCAGGCGGCCAGCGCCACCTTCATCAGCTCTCCGGGCGTGAAGACGCCGTCGACGTCCTCGCTGCCGATGAGGACCTGCGCCCCCCGCGAGCTGTGCCCGCTGTAGCGGCGGCTTCCGGTGCGCTGCACCCAGAGCTCTGTCATCGTCTCGTCTTCCTCTCGATCACCGACGTGCATCGCGGCACAACGCGCGGTGCGCCCCGAACCTTCCCGTTCGCGGTCCCATCTCCGGCACCAAGCGTATGGGACGGGGTGTGCACCGGGGCGCGAGGCCGATCACGGCGCTTGCGCTCGCGCCCACAGCGCACAGTCGTTCGGCATCGTCGCCGCCCGGAGCCGCCGCGCCCGCAGCGTCCGGCTCACCGGTCCCCGGGTACCTGCCGTGGTGACCGAGGTGACCCGGTATCGCGACGACGTCCAGCGACTCTGGAAGGCGACTCTCCGGTTCGAGGACTCGCAGGGCACACAGCGGTGGCACCGGTGCGTGCACCACCGCAGAGCAGCGGTCGGCAGCAGACACTGGATCCGCTACGACCCGCGGCGGCCGGGACGGAAGTCGACCCTGTTCGTCGACTGGCAGCAGCGGTGACGCGCTGCCGGTGACCCGCGGTCAGAGCGCCGGGCCGGCCGCCGCCCCGGGAGCACCGGACTCGCCCTGCGGCGCGGTCCGCGATCCGTGCCGCGGAAAGAACAGCGCCGGGATGATGATCAGCGCGGTCAGACCGAAGGCCACCCAGAAGGCGACGCCGAAGGCGTCGGCCAGCGGCGTAGGCCGAGGAGATCGTCGGCATCATCACGGCACCGAGCCCCATGCCGCGCACGAAGAGCGCGATGCTCAGCCAGACATAGGAGCTATCGACGCTGAGCTGGGTGAACGGAAAGGTTCCGATCAGCGCGATCACCACGCCCACCGGCACCACGTACCCGGCGCCGATCCGGTCGGTCAGCCGCCCGCCGATGATCATCGCCACGATGGCGCCGAGCCCCTGGGGAGCCAGGAGCAGCCCGGCGTCGAACGCCCCCTCCCCGCGGAGGATCTGATAGTAGAGCGGGAGCAGCAGCATGCCGCCGAACAGGCCGATGGCCACCAGAAACACGGCCACGGTGGCGGACGGTACCGATCGGCGAGGGCGGCCGTACGCAGGTCCCGTGCGTCCCGGACCGTCTGCATCTCGGGCGCCACCGACGGCAGATCAGGCCCACACGGCGGCTCCAGCAGGATCACGGTGTCCGGCTCACCGCCCGGCGGCTGAACTTCGACGAGCGCCGAATGACGGCGGTGACCGCGATCGACGTCGAGCACCATCGCCCGCGCGTACACCGGCTCGGCGAGATCCGGAACACCGACGTCGGCGAAGGAGCGGGCTGCGGCGCGGGACCGGGCGGCGGCGGACGACTCGGCGGTGACCGGATCGGGCGGCGTCGTGCGGCCGCCTCTGCGCCATCGAGTCGTCCAGCCCATACGGACCAACTTATTTCATGGCCCTCACGCCGCTCATCGGCGTCGCTGGCATCGCGGGCAGAAGTGACTCGAACGATTCATGAACTGCTCTTTGACGAGCAGCGTCCCGCATCGCGAACACGGCTCGCCCGTGCGACCATAGGCCTGGAGACTGCGGGCGAAGTATCCGGATTCTCCGTTGACGTGCCGGTAGAGCGAGTCGAACGACGTGCCGCCTTCGGCGAGCGCATCGGTCATCACCTCCCGGGACGCATTCAGCAGACCGGTCAGCTTGGTGACCGGGACACTGGCGCCTTCACGCGCACCGTTGATCTTCATCCGCCACAGCGCCTCGTCGGCGTAGATGTTCCCGATCCCGGAGACCAGCCCCTGCTGCAGCAGCAAGCTCTTCACCGCTGCCCTCGAGCGCTTCATCCGCCGCGCCACCGCACCGGCATCGAAGACCGCCTCGAAGGGATCGGCAGCGATGTGCGCCATCTCCCTGGGGACGCGCCGGCCGTGGGCCTCGACCTCCCCCTCGGACAGAGACCACCCGCCGAAGAGTCGTTGATCGACGAAATCCAGCCGCAGGCCGTCGTCGAGGTAGGCGCTGATCCGGGTGTGCCGATGCAACGCCGCCCCCGGCTGCTGCTGCGACCGGTCATCGCGGCCGTCGGCGGCGATGAGCATCTGACCGCTCATCCCCAGGTGCACCATCAACTGTTCCTCGACGACGCTCTCGCCAGAGGATGGAGAGCCGGCACTGATCCAGAGGAACTTCCCGCGCCGGTCGACCGCGACCACCTTCAGGCCCTGCAGCCGGGCCTCGAGGTCGCGGGGTCCGTACGGATGGCGCTTGAGCGCACGCTCGTCGAAGATCCGCACCTGCTCGATGGTCCGATCGAGGATGTGCGCATCCAGGCCCCGACGGACCATCTCGACTTCTGGCAGTTCAGGCATGCACGTGATTCTCTCAGGCTCACCGGCAACGAACCGGAGCAGGCGGGGTGGGCCCGGGAACCGCTCAGGCGACCGGATCGCCGGCGTCGTCGTCCGCCGGCTGGCCGGACAGCGCATTCCACGCCAGCTCGGCGGCGTGCTGCTCGGCTTCCTTCTTGGTCCGCCCCTGGCCGGAGCCGAGCTCATCACCGCCGATCACCGCGGTCGCCGTGAAGTGCTTCGCATGATCCGGGCCGGTGGAGGTGATCTGATAGTGCGGCTGCCCCAGCCCCCTCTCGGCGACCAGTTCCTGCAGCGAGGTCTTCCAGTCCAGGCCGGCGCCCATCGTCCCGGCGCGGGTGATCACCGGCTCGAACAGATCCATGATCACCCGCTTGGCCACCTCCATACCGTGGTCGAGGAAGACCGCGCCGAACAGCGATTCGAGGCCGTCGGCCAGAATGCTCGCCTTGTCGCGCCCGCCGGTGAGCTCCTCACCGCGGCCGAGCAGCAGGTGCGCGCCGAGCCCGCCCGCTCCGAGTTCCCGGGCGATGGCCGCAAGAGCATTCATGTTCACCACCGAGGCGCGGATCTTGGCCAGCTCCCCCTCCGGACGGTCCGGGAAGCCGAGATACAGCCGTTCGGTGACCACCACCCCGAGCACCGAATCGCCGAGGAACTCCAGCCGCTCATTGGTGGGCAGCCCACCGTGCTCGTAGGCGTACGACCGATGCGTCAGGGCCAGTTCGAGTAGCTCGTCGCTGAGCTCCACCCCGAGGGCGGCGGTCAGCAGACTGCGGTCGGGCTTCTTCACGCTTTCCCCTGTCCGTCGGCCTCCGGTGTCTCGCCGGCGAACTTCGCCAGGCCCGCCCAGCGCGGATCGATGAGGTCGTGGCCGTGATCGGGGCCGGCGTCGGCCAGCTTGACCCCGCACTCCGGGCACAGCCCGGGGCAGTCCTCGCGGCACAGCGGGGACAGCGGCAGGGTGGTCGCCACCGCGTCGATGATCGTCTGCTCCAGCGCGATCTGTTCGTCGACGATGCGTTCGACGTCCTCGTCGTCGGTGGTCTGATCGGTTTCGCTGTCCGGGTACGCGAACAGCTCGGTGAGGAAGAGGTTCACCTCACCGGTGATCGGATCGAGGCAGCGCGCACACTGGCCGCGGGTCTCTGCCCGGACCGTTCCGGTCACCAGCACACCCTCGGACACCGACTCGAGCCGCACGTCCAGCTCTACCGGGGTGCCGGCCTCGATGCCGACCATCTCGGCGCCGATCCGGGTGTCGGAGACATCGGTCCGGTGCAGTTCGGTCATCGACCCGGCCCGCCGGGGCAGAGAACGGACGTCGATCACGAAGGCTTCGGTAGTACTCACTGCCGAGATTGTACCCGCAGGTAATGCGGGATTCAGCCCGCCATCGGTGCCGCGGCCGGCCGGTGAGCGCGCTCGTGGCCGAAGTCCGGGTTGGCGAAGTCGCCGCCCACGGCGTGCGGGTGCTCGACGTAGTCGTGGGTGCCGGCACCGGTCCGCAGCTGCTGGCGGCCGCGATTGACCGACCGCAGCGTGCCGGTGAGGACGTCCTCGAAGGCCGCCAGCTTCTCGTCGACGTAGACGTCGCATTCGCCGCGCAGGCGGTCCGACTCGGCGTAGGCCGCGTCGACGATGCGCTCGGCCTCCGACTTGGCGGCGGCCACCACCTCGGCCTCGGAGACCAGGCGCTGCTGCTCGGCGATGCCGTCGGCGACGGACTTCTCATAGTTCGCATTGCCGGCCTCGACCACGCGGGCGGCCTCGGCGCGGGCACGGCCGGTGACGGCCTCGAACTCGCGCTGCGCACCGTGCGCCAGGCGCTGTGCGTCCTCGTTGGCCGATTCGGTCACCGACCGGGCGTGCGCGGACGCCTCCTCGACCATGCGGTCGGCCTTGGCCTTGGCCTCGGAGAGCATCCGGTCCGCCTCGGCGCGGGCATGCGCCAGGGTCGACTCAGATTCGCTCTGCGCGCCGTCGATCAGTTCGTCGGCCGTGGTCCGAGCGTTGGCGACCAGGGTCTCCTTCTCGTCGAGCACGTCCTGTGCGTCGTCGAGTTCAGCCGGAATGGCATCACGCAAGTCGGCCAGCAGCTCGATCACCGCACTGCGCGGGACCACGCAGTTCGCGGACATCGGCACACTGCGGGCTTCTTCAACGATGTCGATCAGCTCGTCGAGAGCTTCAAAAACGCGGTACACGATGACCCCTATCCGGCACGGACGCCTCTTGTCTCACCCAGGGTTGCGGGTATTGCTGAGGCCATTGTGCCGAATGTTGCAGCTGTGACTAGGGAGGCAGGATGGGCGTGTCGCGACCGATCCGTCAGACCTTCCGCACGCCGTTGATCTTGTCCATCAGCGCCTGATGAATGGCCGGAGACAGATACGGCGCGGCCTCGCCGCCGAGTTTGGCGACCTCCTTGACCAGCGAACTCGACACGTGGGCGTACCGCGGATCGGTCAGCATGAACAGCGTCTCCGCACCGGAGAGCTCGCGGTTCATCTGCGCCATCGGCGCCTCGTAGGCGAAATCCGTCTCCGCCCGCAGTCCCTTGACGATGGTGGTGGCGTCCTCGTCGTGCACCAGATCCACCAGCAGTCCGGTCCAGCTGCGCACCGACACGTTCGGCAGATCGGCGCAGTCCCGCTCGATCAGCGCGATGCGCTCGTCGACGGAGAACATCCCCTGCTTGTTCGGGTTGACCACCACCGCCACGATCACCCGGTCGAAGCGGGCGGCGGTGCGCTCGACGACGAAGCGGTGACCGAGAGTGAAGGGGTCGTAGGATCCGGGGCACACGGCAGCGCTCATGGACCGAAGCCTACTTGCCCGGGCGGCCCCGGCGATCAGCCGGCGAGCGTAGTGGCCAGCAGCACCCGGGTGTCGCCGTAATCCTTATCGGCGACCTGCTCGAGACCGGCCGGCCACACCGGCGGCGCACTGCGCGAGCCGCGTTCGAGCACCACCCAGGCATCCGGAGCCAGATGCGGCCGCAGCGCCGCGAGCAACGCGTCCACCTCGTCGGCACCGACCTCGTAGGGCGGATCGACGAAGACCACGTCGAAGACTCCGCCCGGTGCGGACAGGAAGGCGTCGACGGTCCGGGCCACCACGCGGGCCCGCCCCTCGGCCCGGCAGACGGCGATGTTTTCGGTGATCACCCGAGCGGCCTTCCGGTCCGATTCGACCAGCACCGCGGTGGACGCGCCGCGGCTGAGCGCCTCGAGTGCGAGCGCCCCGGTTCCGGCGTACAGATCCAGCACCCGGGCGCCGGCCGGATCCATCCGGGCGGCGAGCATCGAGGCGATGGCCTCGCGAACGCGATCGGAGGTCGGACGGGTGCTGTCGGCGGGCGCGGCCAGGCGGCGGCCGCGGAACTCGCCGGCGATGATTCGAGGCATGATGCACCCATCCTACGGCCTGGGAAGTCCGTTCAGACGAACCGACTGTGACTTATCCCACACCCGTCCGCTGAACAGTAACGATCACCGATATTCGCCGATGAATATGGTTTCGGCAATGACTTTCGGCAATCGATCCGCCTAGCCTCGATGACGTCATGAATCCGGAACAACCGCCTTCAGACCGAAAGACCGCCGCCCCGGCGACGGTCCCGAAGATTCAATACCGCCGGCCCACGGTCGCCGACGGAATCCGCATGTGGGAGATCGCTCGCGACTCCCAGGTGCTCGACGTCAATTCCAGTTACGCCTACGTGCTGTGGGCCCACGATTTCACCGAGACATCGATTGTGGCCTGTGCCGACGGAAGGCCCGTCGGTTTCGTAACCGGATACCGCAAGCCCCGCCGGCCCGACGTGCTGATGGTGTGGCAGGTCGCGGTAGACGCCGATCAGCGCGGACGGGGAATCGCCGCGCAGATGCTGATCGACCTCTTCCGGCATTGCGCCGGAGCCGGGGTCACCAGCCTCGAGACCACCATCAGCCCGGACAACGTCGGCTCCCAGCGCACCTTCGCGTCGGCCGCCGAGACGCTCGGCCTCGGATTCCGGTCCGAGCCGCTCTTCGCCGTCGACGACTTCCCGGACGCACACCAGCCCGAAGATCTGTACATCCTCGACAGGCCGACCGATATCTGAATACCGATACCTGCATAAGGAACTGAACTAGAGATGACGACGACTATCGATACGCACGTGGACGACGCTACTTTTGCCAAGCATGAATCCGAAGTCCGCTCCTACTGCCGCAATTGGCCGGCGGTGTTCACCACCGCCTCCGGATCCTGGCTCACCGCCCAGGACGGCATTCGCTACCTCGATTTCTTCGCCGGCGCCGGAGCCCTGAACTACGGGCACAATCACCCCGTTCTCAAGGAGCGGCTGATCGACTACCTGGTGCGCGACGGCATCACGCACGGCCTGGACATGTACACCCAGGCCAAGGGCGAGTTCCTGGAGACCTTCAACCAGCGGATCCTCAGCCCCCGCGGGTACGACTACCGGGTACAGTTCCCCGGCCCCACCGGCACCAACGCCGTCGAGGCGGCCCTGAAGCTGGCCCGCAAGGTCACCGGCCGCGAAGCCGTGGTCAGCTTCACCAACGCCTTCCACGGGATGACCCTCGGCTCGCTGGCGGTGACCGGCAACGCCATGAAGCGCGCCGGCGCCGGCATCCCGCTGGTGCACAGCACCCCGATGCCCTTCGACAACTACTTCGACGGCGCCATGGAGGACTTCTCCTGGTTCGCCAAGACGCTCGACGACTCCGGTTCGGGACTGAACCGGCCGGCCGCCGTCATCGTCGAGACCGTGCAGGGCGAGGGCGGGGTCAACGTGGCCAGCGCCGAGTGGCTGCGCGCCCTGGCCGAGCTGTGCCGTGAGCGCGAGATCCTGCTCATCGTCGACGACGTCCAGATGGGCTGCGGCCGCACCGGCGAGTTCTTCTCGTTCGAGTTCGCCGGCATCCGGCCCGACATCGTCACCCTGTCCAAGTCGATCGGCGGCTACGGGCTGCCGATGGCACTGACCCTGATCCGTCCGGATCTGGACGTCTGGGGCCCGGGTGAGCACAACGGCACCTTCCGCGGCAACAATCCGTCCTTCGTCACGGCCACGGCCGCCCTCGAGCAGTTCTGGGCGGACGACGACCTCACCGACGCCGTGCACCGCAAGGGCGCGATCATCGAGGACCGTTTCGCCGAGCTGTGCATCAAGCATCCGGAGCTGAGCCACCGCGGCCGCGGCCTGGTGCAGGGCCTGGTCTTCGAAGACGGCGAGAAGGCCGCTGCGGCCTGCGCCCACGCCTTCGAGCACGGCCTGCTGGTGGAGACCGCCGGCCCGAGCGACGAGGTGATGAAGCTGCTGCCGCCGCTGACCATCAGCGAGGAGGATCTGCGCCACGGCCTGGACATCCTGGCCGCCGCCGTCGAGGAGGTGCTCGCATGATCGTCCGCACCACCGACGAGATCACCGGCACCGACCGCGACATCGCCGACGGAGCCTGGCGCTCCAAGCGCATCGTTCTGGCCGGCGACGGCGTGGGCTTCTCGTTCCACGAGACCGTCATCGAGCCGGGCTCGGTCAACGAGTTCCACTACGCCAACCACGTCGAGGCCGTCTGGCTCATCGAGGGCGAGGGTGAACTTCTCGACCGGGAGACCGGCATCACCTATCCCCTGGGCCCGGGCAGCATGTACCTGCTCGACGGCCACGAGCGGCACACGGTGACCGTCCGCGAGCGGATGCGCATGCTGTGCGTGTTCAACCCGCCGGTGGTCGGCGACGAGGTGCACGACGAGAACGGCGTGTACCCGCTCAAGACCGTCGACGCCTGAGCCCGGAGCGCGCCTCGCCGGCGCGCTACCCTGGGGTATGCGGACTCGAAGCGATGCCTGGATACCGGCGCCGCGCACCGAGCCCGACCCCGATCCGCTGACGCAGAGCCGTCGGCTGGCCGAACTCACGGCCGGCCGGCGGCTCGTCGTCGTCACCGGGGCCGGTCTGTCCACACCCTCGGGTATCCCCGACTACCGCAGCCCGGGATCGCCGCCCCGCACCCCGATGACCATCGAGATGTTCCTCAGCTCGCCCGATTTCCGGAGGCACTACTGGGCGCGCAACCATCTGGGCTGGCGGCACATGGATGCGGCCCGGCCCAATGCGGCGCACCGCGCCCTGGCCCGGCTCGAACAGACCGGCACCGTGGCCGGGGTGATCACCCAGAACGTGGACATGCTGCATCTGAAGGCGGGCTCGCGGCGGGTGGTGGATCTGCACGGCTCGTACGGGCGGGTGCGCTGCCTGCAGTGCGGACGCCGGCTCTCCCGCCATGCGCTCGACGCCCGCTTCGAGGCGGCCAATCCCGGCTTCCGCGAGTCGGTGAACGGGCGCGGCGCCATCGAGGTGGCCCCGGACGCCGACGCCGTGCTCGCCGAGACCTCCGGCTTCGTCCTGGTCGACTGCCCGGCCTGCTCGGGCATCCTCAAACCCGACATCGTGTACTTCGGTGAGACCGTCCCGAAAGACGTTGTGGCGCAGTCCTTCGCACTGGTCGACGAGGCCGACGCGGTACTCGTCGCGGGGTCGTCGCTGACCGTGATGAGCGGTCTGCGCTTCGTCAAGCGCGCCGCCCGCGACGGCAAGGAGGTCTTCATCGTCAATCGCGGCGCGACCCGTGCCGACGGCGTGGCGACGCTGAAGATCGACCACCGCTGCGAGGTGGTGCTGCCCGCTCTGGCGGATCTGCTGGAAGCCTAGATCCCGACCAGGTCGTCGGCGTGGATCACCGGACGGCGCAGCTCTGACGGCAGGACGTCGGTGGAGCGGCCGAGCATCTTGGTGACGTCCTCGGTGTCGTAGGCGGACACCCCGCGCGCGATCGCCGTGCCGTCGGGGGCGATCACCTCCACCACGTCGCCGGCCGAGAAGCTGCCCTCGACCATGGTGATACCGGCCGACAGCAGCGACCGGCGGCGGCGCAGTGCGGCCACGGCACCGTCGTCGATGGTGAGCCGCCCGTGGCTCTCGGCGGCGTGCCGCATCCAGAACCTGCGTGCCGACAGCCGCTGCGGCGGTGCGGCGAAGACGGTGCCCACCGAGGCATCCGAGAGCGCCCGGCCGGCGTCGGCGGCGGCCGCGAGCAGCACCGGCACCCCGGACTCGGAGGCGAGCCGGGCGGCCGAGAGCTTCGATGCCATCCCGCCGGTGCCCAGCGACCCCCCGGCCCCGGCGATCACCCCCTCGAGGTCCTCGGCGCCGCGGACCTCCTCGATGAACCGGGCGGGCGCACCGTCCGGTCCGGGCTTGCGCGGATCACCGCTGTAGAGTCCGTCCACATCGCTGAGCAGAACCAGTGCGTCGACCGCGGCCAGATGCGCCACCAGAGCGGCCAGCCGGTCGTTGTCGCCGAACCGGATCTCGTTGGTGGCCACCGTGTCGTTCTCGTTCACCACGGCCACCGCGTGCAGGGTGCGCAGCCGGTCGAGCGTCCGCTGTGCATTGGCATGACTGCGCCGGTCGGCCACATCGTCGGCGGTGAGCAGCACCTGTCCCACGGTCCGGTCGTAGCGGGCGAAGGAGGTGCCCCAGGCGTGCGCCAATCGCAGCTGCCCCACCGAGGCGGCGGCCTGCTTGGTGGCCAGATCGGTGGGTCGCATGTGCAGTCCGAGCGGGGCGATACCCGCGCCGATCGCCCCGGACGACACCACGATCACATCGCTGCCGGCGCGCATCCGGGCTTCGAGAGCATCGACGAGCGCGTCGAGCCGCGCCATGTCCAGGCCGGTGTGCAGGTCGGTCAGCGCCGAGGAGCCGATCTTGACGACGATGCTGCGGGCTGCGGCGATCCCGGCCCGGGCCGGGCTGGTCATCGCCCCGGGCGCCTCACTCATCGTCGGTGTCTCCACTGCCCGCGCCGTCGTCGGCGTACTCCCAGCCGAGGCCCTCGTCGCCGGCCTCGTCGGGACGTTCGCGGCGCAGCTTGCGGGCCTGCTTGCGTTCGGCGGCACCGATGCGGTCGCTGCGTTCGAGACGCACGTCCGTGCCGCGACCGGTGAGCGGCACCTCCTGGCCCATCGGGGTGCTCGGCTCCCAGTCGAAGCTGACCTCGCCGATGGTCACCGAGCAGCCCGGCTGAGCGCCGCGTTTGACCAGCGCGTCCTCCACCCCGAGCCGGTTGAGCCGGTCGGCGAGATAGCCGACGGCCTCGTCGTTCTCGAACTGGGTCTGCCGGATCCAGCGTTCCGGGCGGGCGCCGCGGACGATGAAACCGCCCTCGACGTCGGGATCGGCCTCGATCGTGAACTCTCCCTGGTCGACGGCCTTGGGCCGGATCACGGCCCGCCGGGCGACCGGCTTGTCGTGCTCCCGCCGGTAGTCGGCGACCAGCTCGGCCAGCGCGTAGGTCAACTCGTTGAGGCCGATGTGCGCCACCGCGGAGATGCGGTAGACCGGCCAGCCGCGTTCCTCGAGTTCGGGCTGCACCAGATCGGCCAGGTCCGCCGCATCCGGGATGTCGATCTTGTTGAGGATGACGATGCGCGGGCGCTGCGCGAGATCGCCCAGCGAATGGTCCGCGCTCAGCGCCGGCTGATAGGCGGCCAGCTCGGCTTCGAGCGCGTCGATGTCGGAGATCGGATCACGACCGGGTTCGAGGGTGGCGCAGTCCACCACGTGCGCGAGCACCGCGCAGCGCTCCAGGTGCCGCAGGAAGTCCAGACCCAGTCCGCGCCCCTGCGAGGCGCCGGGAATCAGGCCGGGGACGTCGGCGACGGTGAACGTGTCGGCACCGGCGGTGACCACGCCCAGATTGGGAGCGAGGGTGGTGAACGGATAGTCCGCGATCTTCGGCTTGGCGGCCGAAAGCACCGACACCAGCGACGACTTGCCGGCCGACGGGAAGCCGACCAGGCCCACATCGGCCACCGATTTGAGTTCGAGGATCAGCTCGCGTTCCTGACCGGGCTCGCCGAGCAGGGCGAAGCCGGGCGCGCGCCGGGCCTTGGACGCCAGCGCCGCATTGCCCAGTCCCCCGCGACCGCCCTCGGCGGCGACGAACTCGGTGCCCGCACCCACCAGATCGGCGAGGATCGCGCCGTGCTCGTCGAGCACCACGGTGCCGTCGGGCACCTTGAGCACCAGAGACTCGCCGTTGGCACCGCTGCGGTTGCCGCCCTCACCGGGTCTGCCGTTGCCGGCCTTGGCGTGCGGGCGGAAGTGGAAGTCGAGCAGCGTGTGCACCTGCGGATCCACCACGAGGGTCACGTCACCGCCGGAACCGCCGTTCCCGCCGTCCGGGCCGCCGAGCGGCTTGAACTTCTCCCGATGCACGGAGGTGCAGCCGTGGCCGCCGTTGCCGGCCTGCAGCGAGATCTTGACCCGGTCGACGAATCGCGACACTGCGGGCCTCCTTCGGGACGGTGATGAGTGGGGCGAGCGGCCCCGGTGGACAGACAGCGACAGGGCGGGTCAGGGTGCGTCTGCGACCCTGCCCGCCCTGTCGGGTGGAAAAGCTGTGAACGTCCGGGTCAGACCGCGGCCGAATCCGGGACGATGTTCACGGTCTTGCGGCCCCGCTTGGTGCCGAACTCGACGGCGCCGGAAGCCAGCGCGAAGAGCGTGTCGTCGCCGCCGCGGCCCACGTTGACGCCCGGGTGGAACTTGGTGCCGCGCTGGCGGACCAGGATCTCACCGGCGCTGACCTGCTGGCCGCCGAAACGCTTCACGCCGAGGCGCTGGGCGTTGGAATCGCGACCGTTGCGCGAACTGGATGCACCCTTCTTATGTGCCATCTGTCAATCCTCCTGGATAAAGCGTGAAAGCGATTACTTGATGCCGGTGACCTTGAGGACCGTCAGCGGCTGACGGTGACCCTGACGCTTGTGGTAGCCGGTCTTGTTCTTGAACTTGTGGATCCGGATCTTCGGGCCCTTGACGTGCTCGACGACCTCGCCGGTCACCGAGACCTTGGCCAGCGCGTCAGCGTCGGTGGTCAGGTTCGCACCGTCGACGACCAGCGCCACCGGCAGCGACACGGTGCTGCCCGGCTCGCCGTCGATCTTCTCGACCTTCACAATGTCGCCCTCGGCGACCTTGTACTGCTTACCGCCGGTCTTGACGATCGCGTACGTTGCCATTTCCCGCTGTCCTCTTTACTCATCATCGTGCCGGGGCCGCAGCTATCCCTGCGCCCGGCGGATTGGGTATCTACCTCAGTTCCGGAACCGTCCGGAACCTGCTTCTGCAGCGGCGCACACGAGTACCCGCGCCTGCAGAAGGCGACCCGTCAAGGCTACGGCACGCCGTAGAGACAGGTCAAACCGGCTCGCCGCGGGCCCGGCCTCAGTCCTGAGGCGGCCCGGCAGCCCGCTGACCGCTGCGCCGGCGCGGTGTCCGCTTGACGGCCACCACCGGTTCGGCGGTCTGCTCGGCCACGGTGGTGGCCGGCTCCTCGTCGGCGGTCACCACGATCGGCTCGGCCGGCGGGGTCGGTGCCGCGGCGCGGCGCACGGCCCGCCGGCGACGGGTGGTCGAGACCACCGGCGCGGCCGGCTCGGAACCGGTGTCGGCGGGGGCCGCCTCCGGAGCCGTGTCAGCCGCCGGGGCCTTCTCAGCTGTCGGGGCCTTCTCGGCTGCCGGGGCCTTCTCGGCTGCCCAGGGTTCGCTCGCGTCGTCCTGCGATGCGCTCTCACGCTTCGGCGCGGCGGTGCCGGCCACCTCGCGGCGCACCCGGGTCGACGACCCGGACCCGCTCTCGCGTCGCCCAGAGTCCCGCGTGCGCGACTCCTGCGTGCCCGACTCCTGCTTGTTGCCGATATCGGCAGCGTCGGTGTCCGGCGAGGCGGCGGCCTCGGGCCGGTGCCCGTCCACCGATGCGGCGGCGTGACCGTCCTCCTCGTCGTGGTGAGCCATCGCCTTGAAGAGCGGGTGCTCGGCGGCCGGCTTGTGCGGCTTGGTCTCCGCCGCGGGCTGCGCCTGCGGTTCGGACTTCTTCTTGTTGCGCCGGGACCGCTTGGACCCGGACTCGCCGCGGCCGTCGTCGCCGCCCGAGCGCACCTCCACCGGGTTGGCGTGCACGATCACACCCCGCCCCTGGCAGTGCGTGCAGGTGGTGGCGAAGGCTTCGAGCAGTCCGGTGCCCAGACGCTTGCGCGTCATCTGCACCAGCCCCAGCGAGGTGACCTCGGAGACCTGGTGGCGGGTGCGGTCACGCGAGAGGGCTTCGGTGAGCCGGCGCAGGACCAGATCCCGGTTGGACTCGAGCACCATGTCGATGAAGTCGACGATGATCATGCCGCCGATGTCGCGCAGCCGCATCTGGCGCACGATCTCCTCGGCCGCCTCCAGATTGTTGCGGGTGACGGTGGCCTCGAGGTTGCCGCCGGATCCGGTGAACTTGCCGGTGTTGACGTCGATGACCGTCATCGCCTCGGTGTGCTCGATGATCAGGGTGCCGCCCGAGGGCAGCCACACCTTGCGGTCGAGCGCCTTGGTGAGCTGCTCGTCCACCCGGTACACGCCGAAGGAGTCGGCGGCAGTGGGCGAGCTCTTCTCGAAGCGCTCGACACGTTCCATCAGGTCCGGGGCCACCTGCCCGACGTAGCCGGAGACCAGGTCCCACGACTTGTCGCCCTCGACGACCAGCTTGGAGAAGTCCTCGTTGAACAGATCGCGCACCACCCGGACCAGCAGATCGGGCTCTTCGTAGAGGGCCCGGGTGTTTCCGGATGCCTTCTCGATGTGCTTGGCGGATTCGGCCTCGATCGCCTTCCACTGCTTCTCCAGGCGCTGCACGTCGGCCTCGAGCTCTTCGGCGCTGACGCCCTCGGAGGCGGTGCGGATGATCACTCCGGCCTCGTCGGGAACGATCTTGGCCAGGATCTGCTTGAGCCGCTTGCGCTCGGTGTCGGGCAGCTTGCGGCTGATGCCGGTCGACGTGCCGCCGGGCACGTACACCAGGTAGCGGCCGGCCAGCGAGATCTGCGTGGTCAGCCGGGCACCTTTGTGCCCCACCGGGTCCTTGCTCACCTGGACGACCACCATGTCGCCGGGCTTGAGCGCCTGCTCGATCTTGCGCGAACCGCCGTCGAGGCCGGCGGCCTCCCAGTTGACCTCGCCGGCGTACAGGACGCCGTTGCGGCCGCGGCCGATGTCGACGAAGGCGGCCTCCATGCCGGGCAGCACGTTCTGCACCCGGCCGAGGTAGATGTTGCCGACCATCGACTGCGAGTTCTCGGTGGTCACGAAGTGCTCCACCAGCACACCGTCCTCGAGGACGGCCACCTGCGTGTAGTCCTCGGTGGGCGCATGCGCATCGGCTGCCGCGGCGGCCGGGTCGACGTTGTGCTCGCGCACCACCATCACCCGTTCGACGGCCTCCCGGCGTGCCAGGAACTCCGACTCGGACAGAATCGGCGGACGGCGACGGCCCGCGTCGCGGCCGTCACGCCGCCGCTGGCGCTTGGCCTCGAGCCGGGTGGAGCCGGAGATGCCCTGCACCTCGTCACGCTGACGCTTGGCGCGCGGCTCCCGCTCGTGCACCACGGTGTTCGGCGGATCGTCGGACGACGAGGCATCGTCGCTGTCGGCCCCGCCGCCCTTCCGACGACGGCGACGGCGACGGCGCTTGCTCGACGGAGTCGTCGAATCGGCGTCGCCGTCGGCTCCCTCGCCGCCGGGCTCGCTCCCCTCGGCGCTGTCCCCGCCGGCGTCGCTGCCGCCGGAAGCCTCGGCATCGTCGGTCTTGCCGTCGGCACTCTTACCGTCGGCGTTCTTGCCCTTAACGGGCTTGCCCTCGGCGGCCTTGGTCCCGGAGCGCGTGTCCTCGGAGTTCGTGTCCTGCGGAGCTGCGCTCCCTGACGCTGCGGACTCGTCGGACTGCCCATCGGCGCCCGTGCCGTCGTCGGACTGCCCGGTCTGTCCTTCGCCCTCGGTGCCCTCGGCGCCGTCACCGCGGCCACGACCGCGACCGCGGCGTCCGCGCCGCCGGCGACGCGGACGGTTGCCCTCGCCGGACTCGTCGGCACCCTGGCCCTCGGTCGCCGCGGATTCGTCCGACGCGGCCCGGTCCTGGCCGTTCTCGTCCCGACCGTTCTGATCCCGGCCGTTCTCCTCCCGGCCGACGGCGGGCGCCGGTTCGGGCGTGGTCGGCGGCAGGAACAGCGGTGCGGCCACCTCCACGGGCGCTGCGGGGGCGGCGGGCGTGGCGGCGGGGTCGGTCACGCCGGAGAAGAACAGGCCCTCCGGCTGTCCGGTGCCGGGCACGTCCTTCGACTCGGCCGGCGCTGATGTCGCCGGCGCTGATTCCGCCGGCGCCGGTTCGGCGGGTGCTGATTCGGCGCGCGCCGAATCAGCCGGGGCCGGTTCTGCCTGAGGAGGTTCCGCCTGCGCTGGTTCTGCCGGCGTCGCAGCCGCCTCGGTGGACGGCTCGGCGTCGGCCGCCGGCGCCTCGGCCGGGGCCGCGATGCGGTCTGCGACAGACTGCGCCTCGTCGCGGCTGATGGATGACTGCGCGGTGCGCGCGGCCACTCCGAGCTCCGCCAGGTGTGCCAGTACTTCCCTGCTGGTCAGTCCCAGCGTGCGGGCGAGTGCGTGGACACGCAGTCGGAGCGGAAACTGCTGCGCCGGTCCATCCGCCGAGGTGGCGTCTGCCGGCGACCCGTTATCGGTCACGTGGTCTCCTCGAGACCCCCGGGCGCGTCGGAGCTAACAGCGACGCGGCCACGCGAGGGCCTTCCCAATGTGTGCCGGCCGTGTGCGGCCGGGTGTTGTGTGGTCTTCGCGTCCGCAGACGCCTTGCTGGCGGCGCCATCTGGACGCCTGTTCGACGGCACCGCGTCGGTCGTGAGTAACGACGTTCGCCTGGTGGTCGCATCAACGTCGCCAAAGTGTGACACCGCTGACGGTTCGAGTATCCCACACGTACACCCGATCACCGCACACGACCTACAGACTCGGGGGCTCCGCGGGCCGCGTCGGGGGGTGGAGAATTACTTGTTGAGCTGGGGAAACCAGAGCGCGATTTCTCGTGCAGCCGATTCCGGCGAGTCCGATCCGTGAACGATGTTGAACTGGGTCTCCAGCCCGAAATCGCCGCGGATGGTGCCCGGCACGGCCTTCTCGACCGGGTCGGTGCCGCCGGCCAGCTGCCGGAAGGCGGCGATGGCGCGCTCCCCCTCGACCACCAGGGCCACCACGGGCCCGGAGGTGATGAACTCGAGGAGCGAGGCATAGAAGGGGCGCTCGGCGTGCTCGGCGTAGTGCTCGGCGGCCACCTCGGTGGGCACCTGACGCAGCTCGAGGGCGGCCAGGGTCAGGCCTTTGCGCTCGATGCGGTTGATCACTTCGCCGACCAGTCCACGCTGGACGCCGTCGGGCTTGATGAGAACGAGGGTCTGTTCAGTCACGAGCACACACTTTAGCGGCACCGGCCGCACCGGCCGCGGCGAGTGCCGCCGGTCCGGGCGGGGCCGGGCTACGGGCAGTACTGGGCGTCGACGGCGAAGACGCCGTAGTCGAAGAGTGCGCCGGCGGTGCCCTCGGGGTCGACGACGATCTGCACGCAGGCCCCAGGCGTCGTCGACGCGGTCCGCAGCTCGCTGTCGATCCGCTCCCCGAGCGCCCGGTTGGCGTCCTGGTAGTCGGGCGGCGCCGGGAGCGCCTTCACCACGTTGCCGGGCCGCTGACCGGCCAGCCAGAGGGTGGCATCGCGGGTCGCCAGATAACCGAAGGCGCCCTCGCGCACCGGCATCGGCTCGCCCGGGACGGCGGTCTCCTGCGGTGCGGGTTCGGTGACCGGGCCGGCGTCAGTCGTGTCGGCCGCCGCGGGAGCCGCCAGCGCCACGGAAACTCCGGCCGTCAGCAGCAGCGTTGTCAGAAGGGTCCGTCGGCCGGCACGCGACATAGGTGTCAGTCCTCGCTTGTTGTTCGCAGGTGGGGTCGGGCTGTCGCCATCGATTGTAGCGACAGTCACACTCGGGCCGAGTGTAGCCACTCTCACAGGCCAGGCGGCCGACGCGGCGCGCCCGGGCCGCCGGTCAGGCCTCGTCGGGACGCCCCGACGGCTGCTGCACCGGCCGCTGTCCGGGCAGCTTCCCCGCCTCGATCCGTTTCTCCACGTCGCGTTTGACGTAGGCGATGTAGATCCAGACGCACAGGAAGATGACACCCACCACGGTCACCGACCAGTGGAAGAGCCCGCCGAGGATCACCAGCAGCTGGGCGGCGAGGTTCATCTGCAGCGCCCGCGGGTTCTTCTGCCGGCCCGAGAGCGCGATCAGCAGGATGAAGACCAGGCCCAGGTAGGTCCCGGATGCCCAGGTGACACCGTTGCCGAGGGTGGCAACGACCGGGAACGTGAGGCCCATGACGATGGCCTCGAGGATCAGGGTGCCGGCCATGACCCCGCGGAAGCCCTTCCACGGATCGGTGGGCGGCGGGGTGAACTGCTGAGTCATGACGGCTCCTTGCCGAACAGGGCGCGGCCGGCGCCGGCGGTCACGACCGAACCGGTGATGATCACGCCGCCACCGGCGACGGGTTCATCGTCGGTCTCACCCTCGGGGCCCTCTTCGGCCATCGCGACGGCGGTGGCGACCGCATCGGGCAGGAACGGTTCGACGTGCACCCGGTCGTCGCCGAAGATCTCCACCGCCAGGTCGGCCAGTGCGGAGACGTCCAGGGCCCGCGGCGAGCCGTTGTCGGTGATCACCACGGCGTCGAGGGCGGGTTCGAGTTCTGTGAGCACCCCGCGGGCGTCCTTGTCGCCGAGCACGCCCACCACGCCGATGAGCCGGCGGAAGTCGAACTGGCCGGTCAGCGCCTGCGCCAGCGCCCGCGCCCCGTGCGGATTGTGGGCGGCGTCGACGAAGACGCTCGGTGCGCTGCGCAGGCGTTCGAGCCGGCCGGGGCTGGTGACGGCCGCGAAACCCGCGCGCACCGTCTCCACGTCGAGCTGCTTGTCGGCCCCCGCACCGAAGAAGGCTTCCACCGCGGCCAGCGCGACCGCGGCGTTGGCGGCCTGGTGCTCACCGTGCAGCGGCAGGAAGATCTCGTCGTACACCCCGCCCAGCCCCTGCAGCGTCAGCAGCTGGCCGCCGACGGCGGTGCGTGCCTGCAGCACCGAGAACTCCGAGTTCTGCCGGGCCACGATCGAACCGGCCTCTACGGCGGCACGCAGGAGCACGTCCATCGCCTCGTGCTGCTGGAGCCCGATCACCGTGACCGGATCGTCGGGCACCAGCGCATCCGGGTCGGCGGCACTGATGATCCCGGCCTTCTCGCCGGCGATCAGGGTGAGCGTGTCGCCCAGGTAGTCGGCGTGGTCGAGGTCGATCGGGGTGATCACCGCGACCTTCGAGTCGATCACATTGGTCGCGTCCCACCGTCCGCCCATGCCGGTCTCCACCACGGCCACGTCCACCGGGGCCTCGGCGAAGATCGCATAGGCCAGGGCGGTGAGCACCTCGAACTTGCTCAGGCGCGGACCACCGGCGGCCACCGAGGAGTCGTCGATCATCTCGATGTACGGCTCGATGTCGCGGTAGGCGTCGATGTAGGTGCGCGGGCTCACCGGGGTGCCGTCGACGGCGATGCGCTCGGTGACGCGCTGCAGGTGCGGACTGGTGATGCGGCCGGTGCGCCGATGGTGGGCCAGCAGCAGGGCGTCGACCATCCGGGTCACGGAGGTCTTGCCGTTGGTGCCGGCGATGTGGATCGACGGATAAGCGCGCTGCGGGTTGCCGAGCAACTCCATCAGCGCGCTGATCCGGGTCAGTGACGGCTCGATCCTGGTCTCCGGCCAGCGCGTGTCGAGTTCGGCCTCGAGCACCGCGAGTTCGGCGAGGTCGGCCTCTCCGGGCTGTTCGGCGCCGAACGCCCCGTCACCGGATGCAGTGGTGCTCAACGGTTCTCCCGCTGCTCCAGCTCAGCGATCTTGGACCGCAGCCGGGCGGTCTCGGCCTCGGCCAGGTCACGCCGGGCGCGGATCTTGGCGACCACCGGCTCCGGCGCCTTGGACAGGAACTGTTCGTTGCCGAGTTTGGCGGTGGTGCCCGCCAGTTCCTTCTCCGCGGCGGCGAGATCCTTGGCGGCGCGGGCCTTTTCGGCGGCCACGTCGACGGTGCCCGAGGTGTCGATCGCCACGGTCGGGGTGCAGCCGGTCAGCCGCACCTCCACCGTGGCGGTGGCGGCGAAGTCGTCGCCGGGTTCGGTGAGCTTGGCCAGCGCATCCAAGTACGGCCGCAGATGGGCCAGCTCGTCGTCGAGCCCGCTGATCCGGGCGGCCACCTTCTGGCCGGGGTTGAGGCCCTGATCGCTGCGGAAGCGGCGCACCTCGGTGACCAGCTTCTGCAGATCGGTCACGTGCGCGGCGGCCGCGGTATCGGCCGGTTGTCCCGAGGCGGTGGGCCACGAGGCGAGCACCACCGATTCGCCGCCGGTCAGCGCCTTCCACAGCACCTCGGTGACGAACGGCATGACCGGCGAGAGCGCCCGCAGCAGCGGATCGAGGACGTTCCCCAGCACCAGCGCGGTGCGGGAGGCGGCGTCCTCGCCGCCGGCGATCTGCACCTTGGCCAGTTCCAGGTACCAGTCGCACACCTCGTCCCAGGCGAAGTGATACAGCGCCTCGCAGGCCTTGGAGAACTCGTACGCTTCGAAGCCCTCGTCGACGTCGGCCAGGACCTGATCGAGCCGGTCCAGGATCCACCGGTCGGCGTCGGTGAGCTCGCTGCGCGGCGGCAGTTCGCCAATCCGCGCACCGTTCATCAGCGCGAACCGGGTGGCGTTGAAGAGTTTGGTGGCGAAGTTGCGCGAGCTCTGCGCATGCGACTCGCCCACCGAGATGTCGCTGCCCGGGTTGGCGCCGCGAGCCAGCGTGAACCGCAGCGCGTCGGCGCCGAAGCGGTCCACCCAGTCCAGCGGGTCGATGCCGTTGCCCTTGGACTTGCTCATCTTGCGGCCGTGTTCGTCACGGACCAGACCGTGCAGGAAGACGTCCTCGAACGGCACCACCGCCTTGCGCTCGGCGAAGCCGGCCAGGTCGAGCCTGCCCACGTAGGTGCCGAACATCATCATCCGGGCCACCCAGAAGAACAGGATGTCGTAGCCGGTGACCAGGACGCTGGTCGGATAGAACTTGTCGAGGTCGGCGGTCTGTTCGGGCCAGCCGAGGGTGGAGAACGGCCACAGGCCGGAGCTGAACCAGGTGTCGAGGACATCCGGATCCTGGGTCCAGCCCTCCGGTGCCGTCTCGTCCGGTCCGAAGCACTCGACCTGACCGTCGGGTCCGTACCAGATCGGGATGCGGTGCCCCCACCACAGCTGCCGGGAGATGCACCAGTCGTGCATGTCGTCGACCCAGCCGAACCAGCGCGGTTCCTGGCTGGCCGGATGAATGACGGTGTCGCCCTCGCGGACCGCATCGCCGGCCGCCTTCGCCAGCGCATCGACCTTGACCCACCACTGCATCGACAGCCGGGGCTCGATGGTCTCGCCGGACCGCTCCGAGTGGCCCACACTGTGCAGGTACGGGCGCTTCTCGTCCACCACGCGGCCCTGTTCGGCGAGCGCCTCACGGATCGCGACCCGCGCCTCGAAGCGGTCCATCCCGTCGAACCGCGTGCCGGTGTCGGCGATCCGTCCGGCCTTGTCCATGATCGTGGGCATCGGCAGATCGTGCCGCAGCCCCATCTCGAAGTCGTTGGGGTCGTGCGCCGGGGTGATCTTCACCGCGCCGGTACCGAATTCCGGATCGACGTAGGCGTCGGCGATCACCGGGATCTTCCGGTCGACGAAGGGATGGTCCAGTTCGGTGCCGACCAGCGCCCGGTAGCGCTCGTCGTCGGGGTGCACGGCGATCGCCGTGTCGCCGAGCATGGTCTCCATTCGGGTGGTGGCCACGACGATGTGCGGCTCGTCGTCGTTCATCGAGCCGTAGCGGAAGGAGACCAGCTCGCCCTCGACCTCCTCGAACTTGACCTCGATGTCGCTGATAGCGGTCTGCAGCACCGGCGACCAGTTGACCAGGCGCTCGGCCCGGTAGATCAGTCCGTCGTCGTACATCTGCTTGAAGATGGTCTGCACCGCCCGGGACAGGCCCTCGTCCATGGTGAAACGGTCGCGGCTCCAGTCGACGCCGTCGCCGAGGCGCCGCATCTGGCCCTGGATCGTGCCGCCGGACTCGCGCTTCCACTCCCAGACCTTCTCGATGAAGGCGTCCCGGCCGAGGTCTTCCTTGCTGGTGCCCTCGGCGGCGAGCTGCTTCTCGACGATGGTCTGGGTGGCGATGCCGGCGTGGTCCATGCCGGGCAGCCACAGCACCTCGTAGCCGAGCATCCGCTTGCGCCGGGTGAGGGTGTCCATCAGGGTGTGGTCGAGCGCGTGGCCCATGTGCAGCGAGCCGGTGACGTTCGGCGGCGGCAGCACGATCGAGTAGCCGGGCTTGTCGCTGCCGGAGTCGGCGGTGAAGTAGCCGGCGTCCACCCAGCCTTGGTAGAGCCCTTCCTCATGATCGGCGGGATTCCAGGAGGCGGGCAGCGAGCTCGACGAATCGGGAGTGGTCACAGCGACCATTCTAGGGAAGCCGCGACGCGGGCCCGTGGCCTGTCCTCCCCACTGCTCCCCTTTCAGGCTATCTCTACCGACCGGGCTTGCCGCAAGCCCGGGACGGCCGGGCATAATCGCAGGTCCGTCCTTCGTTTGGAGTGTTCTGTGCCTTCTCCCGACCACCGGCCGCCGGCCTTCTTCGATCTCGATCCGCAGCAGCCGGCCAAGGCCGCCCCGGAACTGATCGCCGGCGACGCCGCACGCTTCTCGGCCGTGGCCTCCGCCACCGAGCGGTCCCTGTCGGTGCTGCGCGAGCGGCTGGCCCGGCTCGAGGCGACCCCGGCGCGGGCCGGCCGGGAGGCCGCCGAACGCGATGCGGAGATCCGCGGACTGTATGCGCGGATCGGGCTGCTGAGCCGGCGCAGCGCGGATCTGTGCCTGGGCCGGATGACCCCGGCCGACGGCGGCGAGCCGGTGTACATCGGCCGGCTCGGGGTGCTCGGCGAGGACGGCGAGCCGCTGCTGATCGACTGGCGCACGCCGGCGGCCGAGCCCTTCTTCGCCGCGACCGTCGCCGAGCCGCGCGGCCTGGTCTCCCGGCGCCGCTACCGCTGGACCGGCGGCCGGGTGGTGGACTACTGGGACGAGGCGCTCACCGCCGACGCCACCGGTGCGGCCCTGGACCCGCAGTCGTCGTTCCTGGCCGGATTGGGGGCTGCGCGCACCACCGAGATGCGTGATGTGCTGGCGACGCTCGCCGCCGACCAGGACGCGATCGTGCGGGCATCGTCGCGCGGCGCGCTGGTGGCCGACGGCGGACCGGGCACCGGTAAGACCGTGGTGGCCCTGCACCGGGCCGCCTATCTGCTGTATGCGGATCCGGCGGTGTCCAGTGCCCGCGGCGGAATCCTGTTCATCGGGCCGCACCAGCCGTACTTGAACTATGTGGCCGGGGTGCTGCCGGATCTGGGCGAGGAGGGCACCGCCTTCGCCACCCTCGCCGATCTGGTGCCCGAGGGCGCGGTGGCGGTACCCGAGCCCGATCCGGCGGTCAGCGCCCTCAAGAGCACCACCGTGCTGATCGACGCGATCGCGCCGGCAGTGCGCTTCTATCAGCAGCCGCCCACCGAGCCGCTCACGGTGCAGACGGAGATCGCGCAGGTCACCGTCCCGGCGGCGGTGTGGGCGCAGGCCTTCGAGGCGGTCGAGCCCGGTACCCCGCACAACGAGGCCAGGCAGGTGGTGTGGGACGAGCTGCTCGAGTTGCTCACCGACGGGCAGACCCCGGAGATCGCCGCCCTGCTGCGCCGGGCGATCGTCGCCGAGGGCTCGATCCGCAAGGAGCTGCGCCGGGCGTGGCCGCTGATCGAACCGGGACAGCTGGTGGGCGACCTGTTCTCGGTCCCGGCCTACCTGGCGATGGCGGCGCCGAAACTGAGCGCCGAGCAGGTGGCGCTGGTGCAGCGCCGCGATCCGCAGGCCTGGACCGTCGACGACCTGCCGCTGCTGGACACGGCGCGCAGGCTGCTCGGCGATCCGCAGTACGAGCGGCTGCTGGCCCGGCGACGCCGCGAGGAGGCCCGACGCCGGGCCGGGATGTCCCGGGTGATCGACGATCTGCTCGCCGGCGACGACGGCGAGGGCCTGGTCCAGCAGTTCGCCGGCGGTGGTCTGGCCGAGCTGACCGTCGACCAGAACGCCCTGGCGCAGCCCGGCCACGACCGGCTGGCCGGCTCGTTCGCGCATGTGATCGTCGACGAGGCGCAGGAGCTGACGCCGGCGCAGTGGCAGATGCTGCGCAGCCGCTGCCCGTCGGGCAGTTTCACCGTGGTCGGCGACCGGGCGCAGGCCCGGGCCGGTTTCCCGGAGTCGTGGGAGGACCGCCTCAGTGCCGCCGGGCTGCGCCAGATCCGGGTGTCCGGACTGCATCTGAACTACCGCACACCGGAGGAGGTGATGACCGTCGCGGCCGAGCAGATCCGGACCGCGCTGCCCGACGCCAATATTCCGGAGTCGGTGCGCCGCAGCGGGATTCCCGTGCGATACGGCCGTCGCGAGGAGCTCGATGCGGTGCTGCGCGACTGGCTCGCGAGCCACGACGGGGTGGCTGCGGTGATCGGCGCCGACGCCGATCCGGGGCTCGATCGGGTCACCGCGCTCAGTCCGGAGATGACCAGCGGACTCGAATTCGATCTGGTGGTGGTCGACGACCCGGCGGCGTTCGGCACCGGTCTGCCGGGCGCCGTGGCCCGCTACATCGCTTTCACCCGCACCACCGGCGAACTGGTCGTGCTGGGCTGACCCTCCACCACGAGACTGCGGCCGCTCGCGGCGAGCAGTCGGTCAGCCGGCGTTCTCGCGCAGGCGATGCAGATCCTCGGGTGCGTCGACGTTGGTCAGCCAGCGCGGATTGCTGATGCCCACCCGGTGGGTGACGATCGCGTCGACGGCGCTGAGCATCCGCAGCTCGCCGTCGGCGATCAGTCCCAGCAGCGTCGGCATCACCCGGGTGCGGTAGATCCCGGCCATGGGATGATCGCGGCCGCCGTCGCGGACGATCACCGCGTCCACCGACGGGGTCAGTGCGCGCAGCAGTTCGTCGATCAGCTCCGGCTCGATCAGCGGCATGTCGGTGGCGCAGACGAAGGCCGCCGGGGCACCGGCGCCGGCAGCCACGTCCAGGGCCGCGACCAGTCCGCCGAGGGGGCCGGTGCCGGCTTCTTCGGCGGTGACCCACTGGTAGTTCGGGGATTCGCCGAGCTGTCCGTAGGCGGCCGACGTCTGCGCCGCCGTCACCAGCACCGGAGCACAGCGCTGGGCCACCACGTCCACCACGGTGTCGAGCATGGGCCGGCCCTGGAAGTCCAGTGAGGCCTTGTCCTGCCCCATCCGGCGGGAACGGCCGCCCGCGAGAACGATCCCGGCCAGATTCAGATGCTGGTGCGTCATGGCGCTCATTGTGCCCGGCGCCGCCGCCGAAAAGGCCGCTTCGGTCACACCCGCACCATCTACGCCGACCCTCGGGGAGCTCAGGAACCCGAGCCGGCGGAGATGACCCCGCAGGCCACCCGCGAGCCGGCATCGCCGGTCATCATCGTCTTCTCATCGGCGCCGGGGGTGCCGTCGTTCTGCTTGTACTTGTCGGCCGGGATGTTGCCGAAGTTGTCGGCGCCGGAGTGGATGATGATCGCCGTGCCCGAGCCGGCCTCAAGATCCTCACGGGTGAAGCCGTCGGTGGTGGTCTCGAGCAGGGCCGAGCCGTCGGAGCGGACCTGCAGCGAGGTCAGATCACCGCTCATCGGATGGCCCTCGTGGCCCGGCGCCTGGAAATGCCCTCCGGCCGAGTTGAAGTCGCCGACCTCTCCCCCGCCCGGCGCCTGCGAGTTCGGCTCGCATGTGCCCACCGAGTGGATGTGCAGGCCGTGGAAGCCCGGCGAGAGCTTGCCCGGCTGCGTCGTCTTCACCTCGACGGTGGCGTAGCCGTCCTCGAAGTCGATCTCCGCGGTCGCGATCTCGGTGCCGGTCGCGTCCTTGATCGGGACCTTCAGTTCGGAGTCGTCGTCGTCCGAGCCTCCGCACGCGGTCAGGGCGAGCGCCGTCGCCGCCGTGAGCAGTACTGCGGACAGAGACCGGGTGCGGTGTCGGGAAGCCATGCCTCCACGGTAGTCCTCGACACGGCTGACACAAGGGGGCGACGACAACCGGCTCAGGCAGGCCGGGCACGGACGTGGGCGCGTTCGCCCTGCTTGCCGAACAGGGTGAGCAGTTCGACCGGCCCGTCGGTGGTAGCCCCGAACCAGTGCGGCGTGCGGCAGTCGAATTCGGCGGCCTCCCCCGCGGTGAGCAGCAGATCATGCTCGCCGAGGACCAGCCGCAGCCGCCCGGCGAGCACATAGATCCAGTCGTAGCCCTCGTGCACCCGGAGCCCGGGACTGTCCACGTCGGCGGTCGCCGCCGGGATCACCAGCTTGAACGCCTGAATGCCGCCGGGGCGGCGGCTCAGCGGCAGCACCACCCTGCCGCACTCGTCGACCACCGGCCGGATGGCCACCCGCGGGTCGCCGGTGGCGGGGGCGTCGACGAGCTCGTCGAGGGTCACGCCGTAGACCCGGGCCAGCGGCAGCAGTTGCTCGAGAGTGGGCCGGCGCAGACCCGATTCCAGGCGGGAGAGCGTGCTCGCGGAGATCCCCGTCTGCGCGGCCAGGTCGGTCAGGGTCACCTCGCGCCGGGTGCGCAACTGCTTGAGCCGGGGCCCCACGGCATCGAGGGTTCGATCGTCGTCCATGACTCCACTTTGCCATTCGGCAAGAAAGTTTGCCATCGTGGCGAGGACGGGCTCATCATCGTCGGCATGACCACCACAGCAGACACCAGCACCGCATCCGACCGCCACGACGAGGTGATCGTCATCGGCGCGGGCGCCGCCGGACTCAGCGCCGGCCTCACCCTGGCCCGGGCCCGCCGACGCATCACCGTCGTCGACGGCGGCGCTCCGCGCAACGCCCCGGCCTCCGGCATCCACGGCCTGATCGCCGCCGAGGGCATCGCCCCCGCCGACTACATCGCCCGCGGCCGCGCCGAGGTGACCGGCTACGGCGGGCGGATCATCGACGGCCGGGTCCAGCGCATCGAGGCCGCCGCCGACGGCTTCAGCGTGACCCTCGACGACGGTCGCACCCGGTCGGCCCGCACCGTCCTGATCGCCGCCGGGGTCCGCGACGAACTCCCCGACGTCCCCGGTCTGGCCGACCACTGGGGCACCGCCGTCCTGCACTGCCCCTACTGCCACGGCTGGGAGGTCCGCGACCGTCGCATCGGGGTGCTGGCGACCGGCGCCCTGTCCTGGATGCAGGCCCTGATGTTCCACCAGTGGAGCCCGCACGTCACTCTGCTCACCGGCGCCGTGACCGTCACCGACGACCAGCTCGCCACCCTGAGCGCCGTCGGCGTCCGGGTCGAGCAGGACCGGGTCGACGCAGTGCTCGACGACGGGCACGGCACTCTCACCGGGGTACGACTGTCCGGCGGCGCCGTCGTCGAGCTCGACGCCATCGCGGTGCACTCGCACATCCATGCCAACACCGACATGCTCGCCGGCCTCGACGTAGTCGTGGAGGAGAACGACTTCGGCACCTACCTCGCCACCGACGCCGACGGCCGCACCCCGGTACCGGGGCTGTGGGCGGCCGGCAACATCCGCGACCAGATGGCTCAGGTCACCAGCTCCGCGGCCGACGGCGTCTTCGTCGCCGCCCGCCTCAACACCGACCTGGTCCTGCGCGACGCCGAAACTGCGCGGCAGAGCTGAGATGCACTCAGCGCGCGGCCCGGAGGCCGCGCGCTGAGGCGAGGGGTGAGATCAGGCCGACTTCTCGCGCGGCTCCCGCTTCTTCCGCGGCACCACCGTCGGCAGCACGTTGTCGTTGACCGTCTCGGCGGTCACCACCACCTTGGCGACGTCGGTGCGGCTGGGAATGTCGTACATCACCGGCAGCAGCACCTCCTCCATGATGGCGCGCAGCCCGCGGGCACCGGTGCCGCGGTGGATGGCCTGATCGGCCACCGCCTCGAGCGCATCGTCGGAGAACTCGAGCTCCACGTTGTCCATCTCGAAGAGCTTCTTGTACTGCTTGACCAGTGCGTTCTTCGGCTCGGAGAGGATGGAGACCAGGGCCTCCTTGTCCAGGTTGGTCACCGAGGCGATCATCGGCAGACGGCCGATGAACTCCGGGATCAGCCCGAACTTGATCAGGTCCTCCGGCATCACCTCGGCGAAGTGATCGGTGGTGTCCACCTCGTTCTTGCTCGACACCTCGTTGCCGAAGCCGATGCCGCGCTTGCCGACCCGCTCGGAGACGATCTTCTCCAGACCGGCGAAGGCGCCGGCCACGATGAACAGCACATTGGTGGTGTCGATCTGGATGAACTCCTGGTGCGGGTGCTTGCGCCCGCCCTGCGGCGGCACCGACGCCTGGGTGCCTTCGAGGATCTTCAGGAGCGCCTGCTGCACGCCCTCACCCGAGACGTCGCGGGTGATCGACGGGTTCTCGCTCTTGCGGGCGACCTTGTCCACCTCGTCGATGTAGATGATGCCGGTCTCGGCCCGCTTGACGTCGTAGTCGGCGGCCTGGATCAGCTTCAGCAGGATGTTCTCCACGTCCTCACCGACGTAGCCGGCCTCGGTCAGCGCGGTGGCGTCGGCGATCGCGAAGGGCACGTTGAGCATCTTCGCGAGCGTCTGCGCCAGGTAGGTCTTACCGCAGCCGGTGGGTCCGAGCATGAGGATGTTCGACTTGGCCAGCTCCACCGACTCGGTTCCGCGGGCGTCCTTCTTCTCGCCCGCCTGAATCCGCTTGTAGTGGTTGTAGACCGCCACAGCCAGAGTCCGCTTGGCGGTGTCCTGGCCCACCACGTAGGTGTCGAGGAACTCGCGGATCTCGGCGGGCTTGGGCAGCTCGTCGAGCTTCACATCGCTGGTCTCGGCGAGTTCCTCTTCGATGATCTCGTTGCACAGGTCGATGCACTCATCGCAGATGTAGACCCCGGGGCCGGCGATCAGCTTCTTGACCTGCTTCTGGCTCTTCCCGCAGAACGAGCACTTGAGCAGGTCACCACCGTCTCCGATACGTGCCATCTTCCTCTGCTCCTCTTTCTCCTCTGCGAGTACTTCAACGGTACCCGCGGCCACCGGCCTTCACCGGCTTGCAGCGAACTTCGAGACTACGACGCACCGCACGCTGCAGTGCCCTGCCCGGCCCGGCGTGTCGGCGCCGGGCCGGCCGGTCACTTGCGTGCCGACTTCTTGCGGTATTCGAAGACCTCGTCGACGATCCCGTACTCCTTGGCCTCGTCGGCCGAGAGGATGTTGTCGCGGTCGGTGTCCTTGCGGATCTTGTCCTTGTCCTGGCCGGTGTGCCGGGCCAGGATCTCGTCGAGCCGGTTGCGGATGCGCTCGATCTCGGCCGCCTGGATCTCCAGGTCGGAGACCTGGCCCTGGAAGGCGCCCCCGGTGCGCGGCTGGTGGATCAGCACGGTGGCGTTGGGCAGCGCCGCCCGCTTGCCCGGGGTGCCGCCGGCCAGCAGGATGGCCGCCGCCGACGCCGCCTCGCCCAGGCACACGGTGACGATGTCGCAGTGCACGTACTGCATGGTGTCGTAGATCGCCAGCATGTCCGGTACGCTGCCGCCGGGCGAGTTGATGTACATGGTGATGTCGCGGTCCGGGTCCTGGCTCTCGAGCACCAGCAGCTGGGCCATCACGTCGTTGGCCACCGTCTGGTCGATCGGGGTGCCGACGAAGACGATGCGCTCCTCGAAGAGCTTGGCGTACGGGTCGTACTGCCGCTGACCGTTGGGGGTGTTCTCGATGAACTGCGGCAGGATGTAGCGCGCCTGGATCTGCTTGAGCGCGATCGCCGAGTCCGGGATGCCGGCGCGGACCTCGGCCGGAAGGGAGTTGTACATGGATGCTCCGATGTTCATGGGCTGACGGGGTGGTGCCGGGTTCACTTGCCGGGGCTGGCGACCGAGGTCACCACGTGGTCGACGAGGCCGTACTCCTTGGCCTCCTCGGCGCGGAACCACTTGTCGCGGTCGGCGTCGGCCTCGATCTTTTCCAGCGTCTGGCCGGTGTGATCGGCGTTGAGCTGGTTCATCTCCTTCTTGGTCAGCGCGAACTGCTCGGCCTGGATCGCGATGTCGGCCGCGGTGCCGCCGATGCCCGCCGACGGCTGGTGCATCATGATGCGCGCGTGCGGCAGCGCATGCCGCTTGCCCTTGGCGCCGGCGGTGAGCAGGAACTGGCCCATCGAGGCGGCCATGCCCATCGCGTAGGTCGCGACGTCGCACGGGGCCAGCTGCATGGTGTCGAAGATGGCCATGCCGGCGGTGACGCTGCCGCCGGGCGAGTTGATGTACAGGTTGATGTCACGGTCCGGATCCTCGGCCGCGAGCAGCAGGATCTGTGCGCAGAGGCGGTTGGCGATGTCGTCGTCGACCTGGGTGCCCAGGAAGATGATGCGCTCGCGCAGCAGGCGCTCGAAGACCGAATCGGTCAGATTCAGTCCGGCCGCGCCCGAGGTCATGCTGGGCGGCGTGTAAAGGTTGCTCACTGTTGTCGTCCCTATCTGTAGCGAAAGTGACCACCGGCGCGGATCCTTCCGGCCGGAAAGCTGTCACCGACATTAATCAACTCGGGGCCCGCGGGTGTTCCCCACACGCCCTCGATTCGCTGAAAGCGGAACACTTACGCCCACAGCGGAATCGGTCGGGTCCGGCACCCGACGGATGCGACAGCCGGGACCGGAAGCGATTCCGGTCCCGGCTGCGCGGGTGCGATGGTCCTCGCGGGAGGATCAGGCGTCGTCGCCCTCAGCGTCCTCGTCGGCCTCGGCGTCCGCGTCGTCGCCGCCGAAGAACTTGGCGGTGTCGATGGTCTCGCCGTTGCTGTCGGTCACGGCGACGTCGCCGATGACCTCGGCGAGCGCCTTGTTGCGCCGGACGTCGGCGTACAGGGCGCCGATCTGGTTGGCGTTCTGCAGCTGCTGGATGAACTCCTGCGGCGCGATGCCGTAGCGCTGGCTCTGCATCAGGATCTGCTGGGTGAGCTCGTCCTGCGAGACGTCCACATCCGACTCCTCGGCGATGGCGTCGAGCAGCAGCTGGGTGCGCACCGACTTCTCGGCCTCGGCCTTGGACTCGGACTCCCACTCCTCACGGCTCTTGCCCTGCGCCTCGAGGAACTTGTCCACCTGGGCGGCGTCGTGGCCCAGCGCGTGCACCAGCTGATGCTGGGTGGCCTCGACCTCTTCCTCGACGATCTTCTCCGGCAACGGGAACTCCACCTGCTCGAGCAGCAGCTCGAGGACGGCGTCGCGGATGGCGCCGGCCTGCTCGTACTTCTTGCTGTCGGCGACCTGCTCGCGCAGGCTCTCACGCAGCTCGTCGACGGTGTCGAACTCACTGGCCATCTGGGCGAACTCGTCGTCGAGCTCGGGCAGCTCGCGCTCCTTGACCGACTGCACGGTCACGGTGACCTCGGCCTCGGCGTCGGCGTGCTCACCGGCCACCAGCTTGGTGGTGAAGGTGGTGGACTCGCCGGCCTTGAGGCCCTGCAGCGCCTCGTCCAGGCCGTCGATCAGGTTGCCGCTGCCCACCTCGTGGGACAGACCCTCGGTGGTGGCCTCCTCGACGGTCTCGCCGTCGACGGTGGCGGTCAGGTCGATGGAGACGAAGTCGCCGTCGGCGGCACCGCGCTCGACCCCGACCAGGGTGCCGAAGCGCTGCTGCAGCGAATCGAGCTCGGCCTCGACGTCGGCGTCGGCCACCTCGACCGGATCCACCTGGACCGCCAGCGACGAGAACTCGGGCAGGGTGATCTCCGGGCGGATGTCCACCTCGGCGGTGAACTTGACCGGCTCGCCGTAGGTCAGTTCAGCCAGATCGATCTCCGGCTGGCTGATGGCCTTGGTCTCGGTCTCGGCGATCGCCTGGCTGTACTTGGCCGGCAGCGCGTCGTTGACGACCTGCTCGAGCACGGCCTCGCGGCCGACCCGGGCCTCGATGATCTTGGCCGGAGCCTTGCCCGGACGGAAGCCCGGGATCCGGATCTGCTGCGCGAGCGCCTTGTAGGCGCGGTCGAAGTCGCCGGAGAGTTCTTCGAACGGAACCTCGACATTCAGCTTGACTCGGGTCGGGCTCAGCTGCTCGACGATGCTCTTCACGACGTTGGTGCTCCTTTTAGTGCGTACCCATCAGGGTGGCTTGTTCCGTGCTCGTGCAAGTGGCTCCCACCAGGGGCTCAGCCGCCTGCTGGAGTCGGGATGACAGGATTCGAACCTGCGACCCTCCGCTCCCAAAGCGGATGCGCTACCAAGCTGCGCCACATCCCGCGGTCCGGCGCCGACTGACGAGCGTCGCGACCAACCGCCCATAGTACGGGGCGGCCGGCCCTCGCCCCGAATCCGGGAGCGGTTTTCCGATCGCACCGGCAGTGCAGTAGAGTCGGTGCTCGCACGACGGTCCGCCCTGCGGCGACCCGGCGCGCACGCGGGTGTAGCTCAATGGTAGAGCCCTAGTCTTCCAAACTAGCTACGCGGGTTCGATTCCCGTCACCCGCTCCACTCTCCGCCGCCCCGGTCACCCGGGGCGGCGGAACTGTTCACGGAGCAGCCTCCGCCGCAGCGACGGGTCGGACAAGCTGGACATACACTCCCACCGACACGCCTCGTGCCACCGATCACATCGGCCGGGGACCCGCCAGGTCAGCCGCGTTTCGCCGGTGCAGGCGACGCGGCGGACTCACCAAACCGTCTGGACCGAAGGCAACAGTTGTGTAACGATACTGTGTGTGCGTCTCGGGGGACGCCTTCCATGATCGCGAAAGAAAGTTCTGACCCAGTGTTCTCAGTCAAGACTTCAGCCCGGCGCAAAGCCGCGGCCCGGTTCGTCGCCGTCGGTGTGAGCGCAGCGGCTCTGTCGCTGGCGGTTCCCGCCGTCTCGAGCGCCGCACCGGTGACCGTCATCCCGGGTGGACCGACCATCGAGGTGCCCGAGCTGCCCAATCTCGAACTGCCCGGCGCCCCGACCAAGCCGAAGCCCAAGTCGACGCCGAAGCCCAAGCCCAAGACCACCGAGCCGGCCAAGCCGAACGTTCCGGCCATGCCGAACGTGAAGACCTCCACGGGCTACGTGGCGCTCGCGGTGGACGGCGCTCACACCATCTACTGGTGGAAGAACGGCGAGTTCATCAAGGAGATGCCGATCTCCATGGGCTCCAACGCCCACCCGACTCCCAACGGTGTGTACCACACCAAGGAGAAGTACCGGGACATGTACATGGACAGCTCGACCTACGGCGTGCCGGTGGACTCCCCCGAGGGCTACCGCACCTACGTCGAGTACGCCACCCGCATGTCGTGGGATGGCATCTTCATCCACGCCGCTCCGTGGTCGGTGCAGCAGCAGGGCAACACCAATGTGAGCCACGGCTGCATCAACGTGAGCACCGAGAACGGCAAGTGGGTGTACGACAACGTCGGCCGTGACACGCCGATCGTGGTGCGCGGCACCGTCGGCGGCCAGTACACCGGCGACTAGTCGACGCCCCGCCCGCGCTCGGCTGAGCGCCGGCCGCGGACCGCAGGTCCGTGACGTCACAGACACAGTGTGGCCCCTTCCGAGACATTCGGGAGGGGCCACACTTCGTATCCGCGGACGGGGTCCGCGGCTCAGACGATCATGCGTTCGCCGAGCGTCGCCTGCACCTGCAGGTGCCCGGCCAGGACCTGGCAGGCCGTCGAATCGGGATCGGTCAGCGGTGCCCGGCGATACGGTTCGGCCGCATAGCTCACATGCCTTCCGCCGGTCCGGTTGGTCAGCCGCCACCGGCCCAGCCGCCAGCCGGCGGGCAGATAGCCCAGGACCTCGCGGGCGGCGACGCCCAGCCGCGCCGCATCGCGCCACCACTGGCGCGGGGAGAATCGGGTCAGCGCCGCATTCTGCATGCGTCCGCTGCGGATCCGGGCCGCGGCGTCGCCGAGCCAGTGCCGTGGTTGCAGCAGCGAGAGCGACGGGGTGAGGTCGGCGATGTCACGCACCAGCGAATCGGGGCTGGCATTGCAGATCACGTCGTCGTCGGCCCCCACCCAGAAGACCGGCAGTCCGGCGGGCAGATCGGGGCCGGGTCCGGCCACTCCCCAGCCGTCGGCGCCCGGTACGGCGCCCGGTGGCTGGTGCGGATCGGCCACCAGGCCCACCGCTGACACCTTCCGGGCCAGTTCGGCGCCCCCGGGGCCGGCCAGTGCCGTCCGGATCACCACGGCGCCCTGCGAGTAGCCGATCAGCATCACCGGTACGCGGGCCGCCGCGATCTCGGCGCTCAGCCGCTCCACCCCCAGGGCCACCGAATCGAGGTAGCTGATTCCCTCCCGGTCGGGAGACGGGCCGTAGCTGGCCGGATAGGGCACCCAGCGGCCGACGAAGCGCTCGTCGAGAGCATCGGTGACGGCGGCCAGCATGCCGGTGACCGCGGTGCGCTCATCGCCGGGATACGACTCCCCCGTGCCGCCCACGGCGAGCACCAGCACCTGCGGGGCGGTCTCGCTCGTGGTGATCATGGCGTCCAGCCTGCCCGCCGAGGCTGGGCGTGGCCCGCCCGGGCCGCTGAGGATCGGCTGAGAATCGGAGGCAGCCGGGGAATCGGTGACAGCCGGGGAATCGGAACCAGGTGGGACTCGCGGTCAGTGCTGGCAGACCGGACACCAGAAGAGGTTGCGCCCCTCCAGTTCCCGCCAGGCGATCGGGCTGCCGCAGATCCGGCACGGCTCGCCGGCCCGGCGGTAGACGTAGGTGCGCGGCCGGTCGGGTGCATACGCGGGGGCACCGTGGTCGTCCTCGGGCCGGATCACGTGGATCTGACCGCGGCGGGCGCCGACGGCCATCAGGTCCACCAGATCCGCCCAGAGTTCGTCGTACTCCTGCCGGCTGATCGACGTACCTGGCCGCATCGGGTCGATGCCGGCCCGGAAGAGCACCTCGGCGCGGTAGATGTTGCCGATCCCGGCGATCACCTTCTGATCCATCAGCAGGGCGCCGATCGGCCGCGACGACCGGTGCACCCGCTGCCAGCCGTCGCCGGGGTCGGCGTCGGCGCGCAGCGGGTCAGGTCCGAGGCGGGCCAGCAGCGCGGCCAGATCCTCCGGGGTGTAGAGCTCGCAGGCGTTGGGTCCGCGCAGGTCGGTGCCGATCGTCGCGCCCTCCAGGCGCATCCGCACCTGCCCCACCGGATCGGCCATCGGGACCGGCTGTTCGGTGAAGGTCCCGTAGATCCCCAGGTGGATGTGCACCATTCGCCGGGTGCCGCGCGCCCCGTCGTCGTAACGGTGGATGAGGTGTTTACCCCACGCCTCGGCCCGCCGGAACACCAGCCCGTCGAGCAGCGCCGCCTCCGGCCCGAACCGGCCCTGCGGACTGCTGACCTTCAGTCGCTGGCCGGCGAACTGCCGCTGCTGGCGCCGGGCCAGCCGGTGCAGCGCATGTCCCTCGGGCATGCGGCGGACCGATCAGGCTCCGGGCAGGTGGTTCTCGCCGGTCCGCTCGTAGTCGGCGAGCAGATCGATGCGGCGCTGGTGCCGCGGCTCCTCCGACCAGGCGGTGGTGACGAAGGCGTCGACGATGGCCAGCGACTCCTCCTTGGAGTGCATCCGGCCGCCCAGACCGATCAGCTGGGCGTTGTTGTGCTCGCGGGCCAGCTGCGCGGTCTCCACGCTCCACGCCAGGGCGCAGCGCGCGCCCTTGACCTTGTTCGCGGCGATCTGCTCGCCGTTGCCGCTGCCGCCGAGGACGATGCCCAGGCTGCCCGGATCGGCGACCACGCGCTCGGCGGCCTCGATGCAGAACGGCGGATAGTCGTCCTGGGCGTCGTACTCATGGGCGCCGCAGTCGATCACCTCGTGGCCGGCGGCCCGCAGATGATCGGCGATCTCATTCTTGCGTTCGAATCCGGCATGGTCGGCACCCAGGTAAATCCGCATGAGGGCCACTATAGATTGAGGGTGTGGACAGCCATGCGCCCATCCCCTCCGTTCCCGGCGTCGACGACCCGCTGGTCGCCGACCGGCCCGAGCACGTCCCCGGGCCGGCGGCCCTCTGGGCGCCGCCGGCCAAGTACTCGGCGGCTCCGCGCCGTCACCCGTGGGAGATCCCGCTGCTGGTACTGCTGATCCTGGTCAGCGTCGGCGCGTACGTCGCCGTGCTGGTGCTGGTGGCCCTCGGCTCGCTCAGCGACTACGCACTGCTCGTCCTGGTGCTGCCGCTGGTGCTGTTCCTGGTCCGCGGCATGACCTACGCCTCGCAGCGGGTCAACGGCGTCCAGCTCACCCCCAGTCAGTTCCCGGAGGGCTACCGGATCCTGGTGGAGGCGGCCGCACGCTACGGCCTGGAATACGTGCCCGACGCCTATGTGGTCAACGGCAACGGCGCCATCAACGCCTTCGCCTCCGGGCACGGCTTCCGGCGGTTCGTGGTGATCTACTCGGATCTGTTCGAGATCGGCGGCCGCGCCCGCAGCACCAAGGCCCTCGAATTCGTGATCGGCCACGAGGTGGGTCACATCGCCGCCGGTCACGTCTCCTACTGGCGGCAGGTGGTCTCGTCGACGGCGATGAGCATCCCGATCATCGGCAGCAGTCTCTCGCGCGCCCAGGAGTACACCGCCGACAACTACGGCTACTACAACCGACCGTCCGGCGCCCCGGAGGCGATCGGGGTGATGGCGGCGGGCAAGTACATGCTCACCGCCGTGGACTTCGACCAGTTCGCCGACCGGGCGACCCGCGAGAAGGGCTTCTTCGTCACGCTGGTCAACGCGCTCGCCACTCATCCGGTGCTCACCTGGCGGGCCGCGGCACTGCGTGATCGCACCCGGGCCGGCGCCCTGTGGCGGCGGCCCACCACGGTCCAGCGCGGTGTGGGCAGCGGCAACGTGGCGCCGATCCCGGCACCGCCGGCGCCCATCGACCTGCCGGACGGCGCCCTGCCGAACGGCCTGCAGTCACCGCCCAACGTCTACAGTCCCGGCCCGGGCCGGCACTGATCCCGGCGACGGCTCAGGAGAAGTCGGGCTCGGTCCTCGTCCGCTTGAGCTCGTAGAAATGGGGATAGGAGGCCAGCGCCACCACCCCGTCCCACACCTTTCCGGCGTCCTCACCGCGCGGGATCTTCGAGAGCACCGGTCCGAAGAAGGCCACCCCGTTGACGTGAATCGTCGGTGTGCCCACATCGTCGCCCACCTTGTCCATTCCGGCGTGGTGGCTGCTGCGGATCTGCTCGTCGAACTCGGTCGAGTCCACCGCCTCCGCCAGATCCGCTTCCAGGCCGGCGGCCTCCAGCGCCGCCGGGATCGCGGTGGCGTAGTCCTTGTTGCCCTCGTCGTGGAACTGCGTGCCGAGTGCGGTGTACAGCGGCGAGAGCACCTCGTCGCCGTGCCGGGCGGCCGCGGCCGCCAGCACCCGCACCGGCTGCCAGGCCGTCGACAGCAGCTGCCGGTACGACTCGGGGATGTCCTTGCCCTCGTTGAGGACGGCCAGGCTCATCAGGTGGAAGTTCACCTCGATCGGCCGCACCTTCTCGGCCTCGAGGATCCAGCGCGAGGTGATCCAGCACCACGGGCACAGCGGGTCGAACCAGAAGTCCACACGATCGGTAGCAGCCATGCCGCCATTCAACCACCGCCGCCCGTCCCTGCCCACCGGTCGCCCGTTCTCCCCCGCCCCGCCGGGCCGCCGGACGACTAAGGTGGGCGTGGTGAATGCACCGAATCTGACGCGCGAGGCCGCGAAGCGGCGCGCCGAGACCATCACCGTCGAGAACTACCGGATCGAACTCGATCTCACCCGGGGCCCGGAGACCTTCTCCTCGCACACCGTGGTGACCTTCACCGCGCAGCCCGGCAGCGAGACGTTCATCGAGCTGATCACGCCGAAGCTGGTGTCCGCCAACCTCAACGGCACCGACCTGGACGTGTCCGGCTACGACGCCGAGCACGGTCTGACGCTGCCGGCGCTGGCCGAGCAGAACGTCCTGTCGGTGGTGGCCGACTGCGCCTACTCCAACACCGGTGAGGGGCTGCACCGCTTCGAGGACCCCGCCGACGGCAAGGTGTATCTGTACTCGCAGTTCGAGACCGCCGACGCCAAGCGGATGTTCGCCTGTTTCGATCAGCCTGATCTCAAGGCCACCTTCTCGGTCGCGGTGACCGCGCCCGCCGACTGGAAGGTCGTCTCCAACGGCGCCCCCACCGCCGCTGCGCCGGCCGGAGAGGCGCTCCGGCACGAGTTCGCCACCACCGAGCCCATGAGCACCTACCTGGTGGCGCTCATCGCCGGCCCGTACGCCACCTGGACCGACGAGTACCGCGACGAACACGGCACCATCCCGCTGGGCCTGTACTGCCGCGCCTCCCTCGCGGAGTTCATGGACGCCGACCGGCTGTTCACCGAGACCAAACAGGGATTCGGCTTCTACCACAAGGCATTCGGCGTCCCGTACGCCTTCGGCAAGTACGACCAGCTCTTCGTTCCGGAGTTCAACGCCGGCGCCATGGAGAACGCCGGCGCGGTGACCTTCCTCGAGGACTACGTCTTCCGGTCCCGGGTCACCCGGTACCTGTACGAGCGCCGGGCCGAGACCGTGCTGCACGAGATGGCGCACATGTGGTTCGGCGATCTGGTCACCATGACCTGGTGGGACGATCTGTGGCTCAACGAGTCCTTCGCGACCTTCGCCTCGGTCCTCTCCCAGGTCGAGGCCACCGAGTACACCAACGCCTGGACCACTTTCGCCAACGTCGAGAAGTCGTGGGCGTACCGCCAGGATCAGCTGCCCTCGACCCATCCCGTCGCCGCCGACATCCCGGACATCGCCGCCGTGGAGGTGAACTTCGACGGCATCACCTACGCCAAGGGCGCCTCGGTGCTCAAGCAGCTGGTGGCCTACGTGGGCCTCGAGCCCTTCCTCGCCGGCCTGCGCGAGTACTTCGCGCAGCACCGCTTCGCCAACGCCACCTTCGCCGACCTGGTCGCCGCACTCGAGCGCTCCTCCGGACGCGACCTGAGCGACTGGGGCGCACAGTGGCTCAAGACCACCGGCATCAACGTGCTGCGGCCGGCCTTCGAGGTGGACGACGACGGCGCCTTCACCTCGTTCACCGTCCTGCAGGAGGGCGCCGCACCCGGCGCCGGCGAGACCCGCGTGCACCGGATGAAGATCGGTGTCTACGACGACGACGCCGACGGCCGGCTGGTGCGCACCCACAGCGTGGAGCTGGACGTCACCGGCGCCGCCACCGCGGTGCCCGACCTGATCGGTGTGCACCGCGGGAAGCTGGTGCTGCTCAACGACGACGACCTCACCTACGCCTCGGTGCGTCTCGATCCGGATTCGCTTGCCGTGGCCACCGCCCGGGTCGCCGACATCGCCGATCCGATGCCGCGCACCCTGATCTGGTCGGCGGCCTGGGAGATGACCCGGCAGGCCGAGATGACCGCGCGCGACTTCATCGCCCTGGTGCAGGCCGGGATCGGCGCCGAGACCGAGGTGGGCGTGGTGCAGCGGGTGCTGCTGCAGGCGGCCACCGCGCTCGACTCCTACGCCGAACCGGGCTGGGCCGCCGCCACCGGGCGGCCCGGCTTCGCCGCCACCCTGCTCGAGCTGGCCCGGACCGCCGAGCCCGGCTCCGACCATCAGCTGGCCTTCGTCAACGCGCTGCTCGCCGGGGCGATCAACGACGACCAGCAGCCGGTCCTGCAGGCACTGCTCGACGGCGACGACCCGGCCGGACACGGTCTGGCAGAGCTGACCGTGGATGCCGAACTGCGCTGGCGGCTGATCAAGGCGCTGGCCGCGGCGGGCGCCATCGACACCGACCCGGCCACTTCACCGGTGATCGACGCCGAACTGGCCCGGGACAACACCGCCGCCGGCAACCGGCACGCCGCCTCGGCGCGGGCCGCCCGCCCGCTGGCCGAGTCCAAGGCCGCCGCCTGGCGGGTGGCCTTCGAAGACGACGCCGTCGCCAACGTCACGGTCCGCTCGATCGTCGAGGGACTCACCCGCCCCGGCCAGGACGAGCTGCTGGCCCCGTTCACCGACGCCTACTTCGCCACCGTCAAGGAACTGTGGTCGCGCCGCACCAGCGAGGTGGCCCAGACCGTGGTGGTGGGCCTGTACCCGTCCTGGGAGATCAGCGAGTACGGACTCTCGGCCGCCGACGCCTTCCTGGCCGGCGAGGACGTGCCGCCGGCGCTGGCCCGGCTGATCGTGGAAGGCCGGGATTCTGTGGCCCGCGCACTGCGCGCCCGCGCCGCCGACGCGGCCGCCGGCTGAGCGCACCCGTACACAACGGTTTCGGGCCCCGACCTCCGGAAGGAGGCGGGGCCCGAAGCCGTAGGACGGGGCGAACTCAGGCCGGCGGTGACGACTCGGTCACGCCGGTCCGGCTCAGGGGCGAGCGACCGCGGTGGCCATCACGCGCAGCGCGGAGACCAGCCCGTCGACCAGCTGGTTCTGCTTGAAGGCCGACAGCGCGGCGGCCACACCGAGTTCGGCGACCCGGTCGTTGACCCGGCCGGCCACCTCGGAGCCGGACACCACGACCACGTCATGGCTGTTCGGCGAGACGGCGATCAGCGCGGCGTGCGCGGGTTCGGGGGCACGCAGCAGCACTTCGCGCGCGCCGGCCACCGGATCGCTGCCGAGATCGCCGAGGTAGACCGAGAAGCGCACCAGCGCCACCTCACTCGCCTCCCGCAGCGTGTCGTCGAGCAGGATCAGCTCATCCCGCGAGAACGGCGGCGTGTCGAAGCCCTGGCCCGGCAGCAGCGCGGTGGAGATGCGGCCGCTGGGGGTGACCACCGAGCCGAGCGGCAGGCCGTCGTCGTTGAGCACGCCGAGATTGTCGACGACGCCCGAGGAGTTCTTGACGATGTCACCACTTGCCACTTGCGGCACCTCCCACGGTGTCGGCCTGCTCCGCGTGGCGGGCCAGAGCCATCGGCTGGATCTCCGTCGCGCTGAACAGCGCCGGCGGACGGTTCCACGGCTGGTCCAGGGTGTATTCCTGAACCTCGGGACGCTTGGTTCCCCACGAGAAGAGCATCGAGACGACGCAGCCGGCCACCATGAGCAGACACAGCGCCGTCACGGTGATCCCGACGGGCACGATCAGGTCTTCCACTGCCACCCTTTCGACGAGCGCTTGCGAGTCGACAAGCGCGCCCGACCTGCCGAGTGCAGGTCTTCGTTGCTCTAATCTAACGCACCGGCACCGCCCGTGTCCGTCGAGGGCCTACAGTGCGTCGTAGACCGCTGCCGCGGGGCGTCGTAGACCGCTGGAGCGGGGCGTCGTAGACCGCTGACGCGGGGCGTCGTCGACCGCCCCCCGGCACCCGCCGTGCACCCGGCGGCGATGAGGAACAATGGCGGTGTGAGCACGTTTTACGAAGAGGTCGGCGGCGCGGCGACGTTCCGGTTGATCACCGAACGCTTCTACGCCGAAGTGGCCGACGACGAGATCCTGCACCCGATGTACCCCGAAGAGGATCTGGGGCCGGCCGAGCGCCGGCTGCGCATGTTCCTCGAGCAGTACTGGGGCGGCCCGCACACCTACTCCGAGGAGCGCGGACATCCGCGTCTGCGGATGCGGCACGTGCCGTACACCATCGGCCCGATCGAACGCGACGCCTGGCTGCGCTGCATGACGATCGCCGTCGACGCCGTCCCCGCCGACGTGCTCGACGACGAACACCGCGCCGCCTTGCTGAACTACTTCACGATGGCCGCCCAGTCGTTGATGAACTCCGCGGTGTGACTCCCCGGTGTGAGAAGGAGCCCAACCTCCAGCGGTGTGATTGGCCTGTGACCGTGGCATGAAAGGATGCGATCGTGAGTGCTGACAATGTGATGCCGGTTCCGGGTGGCGCGCCCGAGTGGTGGCGCAAGGCCGTCGTGTATCAGATCTACCCGCGGTCGTTCTCCGACCTGTCGGGCGACGGCGTGGGCGATCTGGCCGGTGTGATCGACAAGCTCGGCTACCTCGAACTGCTAGGCGTGGACGCTCTCTGGCTCTCGCCGGTGATGCGCTCGCCGATGGTCGACCACGGTTACGACGTCTCCGACCCGCGCGACATCGATCCGCTCTTCGGTGATCTGGCGACCTTCCAGGCCCTGATCGACGAGGCCCACGAACGCGACATCCGGGTGACCATGGATCTGGTCCCCAACCACACCAGCGATCAGCACAGCTGGTTCTCGCAGGCGCTCTCAGCCGGTCCGGGCAGCCCCGAACGCGCCCGATACATCTTCGCGCCGGGACGCGGCGAGAACGGCGACGAGCCGCCGAACAACTGGACCTCGGTCTTCGGCGGGCCGGCCTGGAGCCGGGTCCGCGAGCGCAACGGTGAACTCGGCGAGTGGTACCTGCACCTGTTCGCCCCGGAGCAGCCCGACCTGAACTGGGACAACCCCGAGGTGGCCGCCGACCTCGAGGAGACCATGCGGTTCTGGCTCGATCGCGGCGTAGACGGTTTCCGCATCGACGTGGCGCACGGCATGGCCAAGGCTCCCGGGCTGCCCGACATGGACGCGCCCTCGGTGATCCTCAAGCACACCGACACCGATCCGCGGTTCAACAACGAGGCCGTGCACGACATCCACCGGATGATCCGGCGGGTCACCGACGACTACCCCGGCACGGCCAATGTGGGCGAGGTGTGGGTGACCGGCAACGACGACTTCGCCAAGTACGTCCGTCCCGACGAGCTGCACCTGGGCTTCAACTTCCGGCTCGCCAGCGCCCCCTTCGAGGTCGGGGCCATCGCCGAAGCCATCGACGAATCGCTGGCCGCGACCCTCCCGGTGGGCGCCGTCCCCACCTGGACGCTGTCGAACCACGACGTCGACCGCGAAGTGACCCGGTACGCCCCCGACCTGGCGTTCCTCGACGACGCCGAGGTCTCCGCGGAGGAACGCGCCTGGGCGGCCGAGAACGCGCTGGCGATCGGCATCGCCAGGGCCCGCGCCATGGCGCTGGTCGAGCTGGCCCTGCCGGGCACCGTCTTCATCTACAACGGCGCCGAGCTGGGCCTGCCGAACGTCGACCTGCCCGACGAGGCGCTCACCGACCCGGTGTGGAAGCGCTCGGGCTACACCGAACGCGGCCGCGACGGCTGCCGGGTGCCGATTCCCTGGGAGGGCGACGAGCCGCCGTACGGTTTCAGCGAGACCGCCGACACCTGGCTGCCGATGCCCGAGCACTGGGGCCGGTTCACCGTCGAGGCACAGCTCGAAGACCTGTACTCGACGCTGTCGCTGTACCGGCAGGCCATCGAACTGCGATATGCGCGACCGGAGTTCGACGGCGACCCGACCGGCCAGATCCCGGAGGTCGCCTGGTACGGCTCCCCCGACGGCTGCCTGGCCTTCCGCCGCCCCGGCGGTCTCATCTGCGCCCTGAACACCACCACCGCTCCGGTGCCGCTGCCGCAGGGACAGATCCTGCTCACCTCGCTGCCGCTGGTGGAGGGCATGCTCGCACCGAACTCGGCGGTCTGGCTGGTGCCGTAGAGCCGCGAGCCGTCGCTCAGAGCACCGAGACGCCGAGGGCGGCGCTGCGCTGATAGACCGAGCCGAACCGGGCGTCGATCCGGATCCAGCTGGGGCTCACCCGGATCCGGATGGGTTCGCGGCCGCCGATGGCATCGAGCGGTGAGTCCTCGGTGATCTCGCGACCCTGCTCGTCGCGCACGAACCCCATCGCGGTGAGCGCGAAGACCGACCGCATGCTGATCGCCGCGGTGCCGGCGGCATCGTCCTCGCCGGTCACCTCCAGGACGGTCTGATCGAGCAACGAGGCCGCCGGGCCGAGGGCGCCGGACTCCTCGCGGGCCACCCGGGTGCCGCGGCGGGCCAGTGCGATCACCTCCCGGGCCGGGACATCGTCGAGATGACTGAAACCGGACAGGCCCGGCAGCGCACCCTGCCAGGCCACCTGCATGGCGAAGCCGAAGCCGATCACCGGATCGCCGGCCGCCGCCGAGGCCTGCATCGCCGCCAGGTCGGCGATCGCATCGGCCGGATCCAGGTCGCCGAAGACGGTGCGCGTGGCCAGCACGTCGAATCCGGTGCGCACCCACAGCCCCACCCGGCCGTCGTCGCGGCGGCGCAGCCGCAGCACTCCGGAGTCGTCCACCCGCGCGGCCCGGGCCAGGAAGGCCTGCACATCGGCGCGGTCGGCGTCACCGGCCGGCGTGAGCCCGCTCATCGCAGGAAGGACTTCAGATAGTCCTTCTCCTCCGCCGGGATCCGTCGGGGCCGCTGCGTGTCGATGTCGAAGGACACCAGCTGCGTCGTGGCCACCACGTACGGCTTCTCGTCCGGGCCCACCCCGTACGGCCGCACCTCGTAGCCGACGGTGAAGTCCACCGCCCGCACCCGGGTGGTGAACATGGTCACCGCGATCGGCGACTGGTCGTGCCGGATCTGCCCCTGATACTTCACATGCAGGTCGGCCACCAGGCAGCCGGCCCGCATCGGCGCGGTGGGCTTGTCGTCGTAGAACAGCCACGGAATCCGCGCCTCTTCGAGCAGCGTGACCATCCGGGCGTGATTGATGTGGGCGAAGACATCCATATCCGACCAGCGCACCGGCACCTGAACCAGGAAGCCCTGTTCGGTGGACCGGCCGTCGTCGGCGAACAGCGAGCGGCGCTGCGACTGTGAATGCGGATCCTCAGACGGACGGGCAGACGGTTGCGGAGCTGCGGAAGTCATGTAGGCCTTTCTCTCTCAGACCAGACTACGCACGGCCCGCACCGCCACCGTCAGGGCCGCGATCTCCGGCTGCTCCTCGACGATCAGCTCCTCGAGGGTCCCGCGCACCCGGCGCAGCGCCGACGAGCGGGCCGACGACCAGTCCGCGATCATCGCCTCGGCGTCCTCCCCCGGCTCGGACAGCGACAGGATGGCCAGGGTCAGCGCCCTCACCAGCGAGTACAGGTCGTCGCGCAGCGCCAGCCGCGCGAGCAGCTGCCAGCGGTCCCCGCGCTGGAGGGCGTTGACGTGATCGAGCAGCACGTCGATGTCGAAGTGCTCGAGCACCGCGAACGCCAGTTCACCGACCTCGTCGACGTCGCGGTCGGCGATCTCGGCGATGTCGAGCACGTCGAGCAGGTGCAACCGGTACGGGCAGCGAGCCACCGCCCGGGCGAGCACCGGCTCCACACCGTCGGCCATCAGCTGGTCGGTCACCCGGTCGAGCGCTCCGGCGATGGTCGGCCGGGCCCAGTCGTCGATCCGCGGGGCCAGCTCGGCGACGGCCTGATAGCGCAGGCATTCGGCGGCCACCGCCAGCGGCTGCGGCCGGTGTTCGAGGAACCAGCGGGAGGCGCGCGCGCAATCAGCTCGCGCACCCGCTCGGTCATCGCGTCGACGGCAGTCACCGGCACCGGTTCGGCGCGCAGCCGGTCGATCAGCGCAGTGACGCCGAAGACCTCCGCGGTGACGCTGTAGGCGCGCACCGCGTCCTCGACCCGGGCGGTGGTGGCCTCGGTCATCCGGAACAGGTAGGTCATCCCGGCGTCGTCGACGATCTGGTTGATCAGCACCGTCGCGATGATCTCCGGCCGCAAGCGGTGCCCGGCGATGCCCGGTCCGAAGCGCTGGGCCAGCGGCTGCGGGAAGTAGTCGCGCGCCAGCGGTTCGAAGAACTCCCCATCCAGCAGGGCGCTGCCGGCCAGTTCGGCTTTGGCGCGCAGCTTCACCTGTGCCATCACCGTCGCCAGTTCCGGGCTGGTCAGTCCGCGCCGCACCGCAGACGCCGACCGTTCCAGAAGTGTCTCCGGTTGCGGCAGCGCCTCGAGTTCCAGATTCACCCCGTCCCGGGCGAGCTGTTCGAGCAGCCGGGCGTACAGGTCGGCCTCGCCGTCGGATCGTGCGCGGGCACAACCGAGTTCGGCGTTCTGTGCGATGTTGTCGGCCAGCACCAGCTCGGCCACCTCGTCGGTGAGCGAGGCCAGCAGATCGTCCCGGTCGGCGGCGTCGAGGGCACCGGCGGAGACCTGCGAGTCGAGCAGGATCTTGATGTTCACCTCGTGGTCCGAGCAGTCCACACCGGCCGAATTGTCCATCGCATCGGTGTTGATCCGCACCCCGTGGAGATCGGCCTCGATACGGCCGAGTTCGGTCACACCCAGATTGCCGCCCTCGCCGACCACCTTGGCGCGCAACAGGTTCGCGTCCACCCGGACCGGATCGTTCGCCTTGTCGCCCACCTCGGCGTGGCTCTGCGCTGAGGCCTTGATGTAGGTGCCGATGCCGCCGTTGAAGATCAGGTCCACCGGGGCCAGCAGGATCGCCCGGATCAGCTCCGGCGGCGACAGCCGATGCACGTCGCCGCCCAGCCCCAGCGCCGCGCGCATCTCCGGGCTGACCGGGATGGCCTTGACCGACCGCGGCCACACTCCGCCGCCGGCACTGATCAACGCCGGATCGTAATCGGCCCACGAGGATCGGGGCAGCGCATACAGCCGTGCGCGTTCGGTGTACGACGCGGCCGCATCCGGATCCGGGTCGACGAAGACGTGCCGATGATCGAAGGCCGCCACCAGCCGGGTGTGCCGCGAGGCCAGCATCCCGTTGCCGAAGACGTCGCCGCTCATGTCGCCGACGCCCACCGCGGTGAAGTCCTGCTTCTGCACATCCACGCCCAGCTCGCGGAAGTGCCGTTTGACTGCTTCCCAGGCCCCGCGGGCGGTGATCCCCATGGCCTTGTGGTCGTAGCCCACCGACCCGCCGGAGGCGAAGGCGTCGCCGAGCCAGAACCCGTAGTGGCCGGCGATGTCGTTGGCGATGTCGGAGAAGCTCGCGGTGCCCTTGTCGGCCGCCATCACCAGATACGGATCATCGCCATCGCGCCGGACGACGCCCGGCGGCGGCAGCACCCGGCCGCTCTCGTGGTCGAGGTCGTCGGTGAGGGCGATCAGCGCGGCCACGAAGGCCTGGTAGCAGGCGACGCCCTCGGAGCGCTGCGCATCCTGATCCGCGGCCTGATCGCCGGTGGGCGGCGGCGGACGGCGCACCACGAAGCCGCCCTTCGCCCCGGCGGGAACGATCACCGCGTTCTTCACCGCCTGCGCCTTGACCAGGCCCAGGATCTCGGTGCGGAAGTCGTCGCGACGGTCGGACCAGCGGCAGCCGCCGCGGGCCACCGCACCGAAACGCAGGTGCACTCCCTCCACCCGCGGTGAGTGCACGAAGATCTCGTACAACGGCCGTGGCTGCGGAGCCTGCGGAATATCGCGGGTCCGCAGTTTGATCGCCACCGTGGGCCGGTAGGCCTCGTCGAGCTCGCGGGCGGACCCGCACTCGGACCGGAAGTAGTTGGTGCGCACCGTCGCGTCGAGCACCGATGCCAGGGCCGAGAGCACCCGGTCGGCGTCGAGGGAGAGCACGCCGGCCAGCCGGGTGCCCAGCTGGGCGCGGGCCGCGGCCCGCCGCTCAGAGCGTTCGTCGGCGCGCACCGCCGGATCGAAGGAGACGGTGAACACCTCCACCAGACTCGCGGCGACCTCCGGATAGCTGCCGAGGACCTCGGCCACGTGGGTGGTGCCGAGCCCGATGCCGCACTGCTGCAGATAACGGACGTAGGTGCGCAGCACGGCCACCTGCCGGGAGGTCAGCCCCGCCCGCAGCACCAGCTCGTTGAGCCGGTCGACGTCGCCGTGCCCGAGCCACATCCGGGTGAAGGCGTCCGAGATCCGGGCGTCGGTCTCGGCGGCGGCCGCCTCGTCCGGCTCGTCGGCGCTCTGCAGGTGCGGTGCCGGCTGCACCCCGAATTCGTAGATCCGCACCCGGCGACGGCCGGGCAGAGTCATCAGGTAGGGGTGCTCGTCGAGCACGGTCAGACCCAGACTCGAGAGCATCGGCAGCACATCGGTCAGCGCCGCATCCCGGTCGGCCAGGTAGACGGTGAGCAGCCACGGATCCGGGCTGCTCCGCCGCACCTGGACGTGCACGCCGTCGGGACCGAGTTCCGAGGCGATCGCGAGGTCCTGGGCCGCCGCAGCCGGCGCCCGTTCCTCCCGGTACCGCTCGGAGAGGGCCGGCAGCAGCCCGGCCACCGCGGCCTCGCCACCGGCCAGCCGGCGCACCCGGTCGTCCCACGATCGCACCGCGTCGGCCAGCCGCCGCTGCAGCCCGCTCTGCAACGGTCCTCCGGTGCTGAGGTCCTCGGTGATCCGCCCGGAGGTGCGCATCGACAGCTGCAGCTGCGCCAGCGGCGACTGCCCGAGCTGTGTCGCGAACTCGGTGTCGGTGCCGCCGAGCTCGCGTTCGAGGAGTTCGACGATCCGGCGCCGCACCCCGGACGAGTAGCGATCACGCGGAATGTAGGTGAGCACCGAGATGGTGTGCCCGTCCCGGCCGGCCCGCAGGTACAGCCGCGCCGACTGCTCGAGCCCGGCGTCGAGCAGTTCGCCGGTGCGCCGGGAGAGCTCGGCGGTGGGGGTGGCGAACAGCCCGAAGAGCGGATAGTTCTGCAGCAGATCCACCGCCCCGGCACCGCTGAACGAGTCGGCGTCGAGTCCGAGGGCGGCCAGCACGGCGGCCGCCTTCTCCCGCACCACCGGGATCTCCTGCACCGGACGGTGCCGGCCCACCGAGGTGAGCACCCCCACCACCTGGTGCTCCACCTCACCGTCGCCGAGCCGCAGCACCAGCGGATAGCGGGTCTGCAGGACCGCGGTGGGCAGACCCATCCGGTCGAGGACGGGACGGAGCGGTTCGGGGTCGAGCGGCTGGAGCCGGAGCGTCTCCGGATCCGACCAGATGCCCAGGCCCGGTGAGCCGTCGCTGCGGGCGTATCCGACGGGAGAAAAGTTCACCTGGTCGGCCAGCCAGCGCAGCAGCTCCCGGTAGGCGCCGAGTTCGCGTTCCGGGGCGCGCAGCACCCCGGTGAGCCGGATCAGTTCGGCGCGGATCGCATCGGCGTCGCGAGCGACCGCACCGACCAGGGCGATCGACCGCCGCACCTGTTCACGCAGGACCGCCAGGTCGGCGCCGGGTGCGGCGTAGGCGCGCACGCAGACCCAGGCCTCCGGTTCACCGGGGCCGGCGCCGTCGCCGATCGCGGTGAGCCGGCCGTCGGCATCGCGGTGCACCGGCATGATCGGGTGGTCGAGTCCGGCGATCGCCAGCCCGGCATCGGCGGCCACCGCCAGCACCGATTCGACCAGCAGCGGGGCGTCGTCGGCCACCACCACGATCTCGATCCGGCCGTCGGGGTCGCGGCCGGTCGCCACGATCGCCTCGCCGGGGCCGCGGACGGCGGCGGCCGTGACATGCCTGCCGAGCCTCGCCGCGTCCTCGGCCGTGCTGCCCCCGTACCGGAGCAGTCCCGCCGAGATCAGCTCGTCGGTGGTCTTCGCCTCAGCCATGCGCGCCCTCCTCTCGGCCCAGGCTAGTGCCGACGGCACCGGCGCGCGGCCGGCTCGGGACGAACGTGTCGCGCTCAGCGCGCCGGGCCGGGCTCCGGTGTGGTCGGCGGCTGCTCGGCGCCGGGCGCTTCCGCGGTGTCCGGCGCTCCGTCCACCGGCTCCTCGAGGGCCGGAATCACCTCGGTCGGCTGGTCGTCGACGGCGGGCGGGAGTTGTTCGGTCGCCGGGTCACCGTGATCGTCCGGGGCTGCCGGCGCCTCCCGCGGGGCCTTGCGGTCGTAGGGCTGCCAGGCGAGGATCAGCGAGGCGCCCACGATGCCGAAGACGGTGCCGAAGATGTAGCCGCCGAAGTTCGCTGCCGGGAACGCCACCAGCGCGGTGACCATCGCGACCAGTCCGGTGATGAGCCGGTACCGCCCGCCGAGTAGGCCGGCGACGGCGCACACGCCCATGATGATGGCGAGCACCATCGTCGACACACCGGAGATACTCGACAGGGTCAGCACCAGATCGCCCACCTGGAAGCCGTTCACCGGCGGCCGGGCGATCAGGAACGCCGAGATCGCCAGGCAGTACGGACCCATCGTGGGGCGCTTCTCGGCCCACTCACGATAGCGCCGGCGATACTCCGTCAGCACGGGTTGGCATCTCCGCGGACCACCGAGACCTTCGCGCCGGAGACCGACAGGCTCGACGCCCGCATCGCCTGGACGTCGGCGCCCACGTCGAGGATCGAGGCGGTGGGTGCGGCGATGGCCGTGGCCAGTTCGGACGAGTCCGAGTCGCGTGCGGGCTGCGCCGAACCGATCAGCGCATTGACCAGTGTCATGTCCGCGCCCAGGCCGTCGACGTCCATCATCATGTTCTTGGCCTTGGTGGCCGCGCCCGGAGCCTTGATGACCATGGTGACCGTGCCGATGCCGGGCAGGTTCGGCGCCGACATCGCCAGGCACAGGTCGGTGAGGGTGGCCTCGCCCATGGTGACCACCACGGTCTCGACCTTGCCGTCCTTGACGGTGTCGATGCTCCGCGGGTACACGGCGATGTCCTTGCCCTCGAGCTTGGACAGGGTGGCGTAGAAGTCCTCACCGGAGACCGCCATCTGCACGGGCACGTCGCCGCGCACGATGCCGATGCCCATGTAGCCGGTCACGAACAGCCCGCTCAGCAGGGAGGCGATGAAGACCTTGGGCCGGGTGTGCCGGAACCACCGGCTTTCGCGCTCGGGTTTCCCTCCGTCGCGCTTGGCCTTCTTCATTGGACGCTCCTACTCAACACCACATCGCGGACCACAGAACGGCGGACGCCCTCCCCTGTCGTCCAGCGACGACGCCGCAGCTCGACGAGAGCGCACAACGCCGTCCTGCTGAACCGTACCGGCGCTCAGGCGGCCGGAAGCACGCCCGCGACAAGCCCGGCACAAAACGCGCACAGCCCGAACACAGATCGCCGCCCCCGAATGGGGACGGCGATCTGTGCGCGGCATCGGGCCGGCGCGGCCCGCTGCGATCAGTCGCGGGTGAGCTTGCGGTGGGTCACCCGATGCGGGCGGGCGGCCTCGGCACCGAGGCGCTCGATCTTGTTGGCCTCGTAGGCCTCGAAGTTGCCCTCGAACCAGAACCACTGCCCCTCGGCGACGTTGCCCTCCCAGGCCAGGATGTGGGTACAGGTCCGGTCCAGGAACCAGCGATCGTGCGAGATCACCACGGCGCAGCCCGGGAACTCGGTGAGCGCGTTCTCCAGGGAGCTGAGGGTCTCCACGTCCAGGTCGTTGGTCGGCTCGTCGAGCAGGATCAGGTTGCCGCCCTCTTTGAGGGTCAGCGCCAGGTTCAGCCGGTTGCGCTCACCGCCGGAGAGCACCTCCGAGGGCTTCTGCTGGTCGGAGCCCTTGAAGCCGAAGGCGCTCAGGTAGGCGCGTGAGGGCATCTCGTTCTGGCCCACCTCGATGAAGTCCAGGCCGTCGGAGACCACCTCCCACACCGACTTCTTCGGGTCGATGTTGGCGCGGTTCTGGTCGACGTAGCTGAGCTTGACGGTCTCGCCCACCTTGACGGTGCCCGAGTCCGGCTCCTCGAGGCCGACGATGGTCTTGAACAGGGTCGTCTTGCCGACACCGTTGGGGCCGATCACGCCGACGATGCCGTTGCGCGGCAGAGTGAACGACAGGTCCTTGATCAGCACCCGATCGTCGAAGCCCTTGCTCAGATGCTCGGCCTCGACCACCACATTGCCCAGGCGCGGCGGCGTGGGGATCTGGATCTCCTCGAAGTCGAGCTTGCGGTGCTTCTCGGCTTCGGCCGCCATCTCCTCGTAGCGGTCCAGGCGGGCCTTGTTCTTGGTCTGCCGGGCCTTGGCTCCCGAGCGGACCCAGGCGAGTTCCTCCTTGAGCCGCTTCTGCAGCTTCTGGTCCTTCTTGCCCTGGACTTCCAGACGCTCGGCCTTCTTCTCCAGGTAGGTCGAGTAGTTGCCCTCGTACGGGTGCAGCTTGCCGCGGTCGACCTCACAGATCCACTGCGCCACGTGATCGAGGAAGTAGCGGTCGTGGGTGACGGCGAGGACGGCGCCCGGGTACGTGGACAGGAACTGCTCGAGCCAGAGCACCGACTCCGCGTCGAGGTGGTTGGTGGGCTCGTCGAGCAGCAGCAGATCCGGCTTGCTCAGCAGCAGCTTGGCCAGCGCCACCCGTCGGCGCTCACCGCCGGAGAGATGAGTCACCGGTGAGTCGCCGGGCGGGCAGCGCAGCGCGTCCATCGCCTGCTCGATCTGGCTGTCGATGTCCCAGGCGTCGGCGTTGTCCAGGTCCTCCTGGAGCTTGCCCATCTCCTCCATCAGTTCGTCGGAGTAGTCGGTCGCCATCAGCTCGGCGATCTCGTTGTAGCGGGCCAGCTTCTCGGCGATCTCGCCCATGCCCTCGAGAACGTTCTCCTTGACCGTCTTGTCCTCGTTCAGAGGCGGCTCCTGCAGCAGGATGCCGACGGTGGCCTCCGGATCGAGGAAGGCCTCGCCGTTGCTCGGCTGATCCAGGCCGGCCATGATCTTGAGGATCGACGACTTGCCCGCGCCGTTCGGGCCCACCACGCCGATCTTGGCGCCCGGGTAGAACGACATGGTGACGTCGTCGAGAATGACCTTGTCGCCGTGCGCCTTGCGCACCTTCTTCATGGTGTAAATGAACTCAGCCACAGTCAAAGCCTCTCTACCTCGGCAGACATCCCACCGGGTCGGATTCGGGTACAGGTGCGGGACACGTGTGTGTACTGGCCGGCCGGCGCACAGGCGTTGCGCACCGGCGCAGACCGCATGACACCAGCCTAGCGAGTGTCACCGCTCACCAGGGCCACCGGGCGACGACGGCGCCGCGATCGTCGGATCGCGGCGCCGCGGGAGCGTCTTCCGTCAGCCGGCGGACAGCCGGGCATGGACGCTCTCGACCGCCGACGAATAGATCTCGGAGATTCCGGTCTGCAGCTCGGCCTCGACCTCCGGTGAGGCGGCGCCGAACTGTGCCGACCACACCAGGTGCGACCCTCCGTCCACCTCGGTCACGGTGATGGTGGACTCGTACCGTTCCAGCGGCAGCGGTCCGTCGAGGTACTGATAGGTGTAGGACCGATCCGAATCACTATGCGCCACAATGCGTTCACGGGCCGGCTGACCGTCGGCGAAGACCAGGTGACGGATACCGTCGTCGTCGACGCGCGCCTGGCCGATCGCGGGGGCCCAGTCTGCGATGCCGGCCGGGTCGCCCACGACGCCCCACACGGTGGCGGCATCGACGGGGAAGGTCTTCTCTACGGTGATCTCGGCCATGACTGTGCCCTTCCCTGTTCTGCTCGGTGCTGCTTCGGCTCGCTGCTTCTCGGTGATGTGGTCGAGTGCCGCTCGATGTGAGCGGGGTAACAACGTGCCCGACGCTACCAGTCGAAGGCACAGCAGACCGGAGGCTTCGTCCGTGTCACCGCCGGGCGCCCGCCAGGGCCTCCCGGCGTGCGCGCTGGAGCACCGGATCCGGGTACGGCACGGCCGCCACCAGCTCGCGGGTGTACTCGTCGGCCGGCGACGACAGCACGGACGCGGCGGGACCGGCTTCGACCACCTGTCCCGCACGCAGCACCACCACCTCGTCGGAGACCTGCTCGACGACGGCCAGGTCGTGGCTGATGAACAGCGCGGCGAAGCCCAGGTCGCGCTGCAGGTCGGCGAACAGTTCCAGGACGCGCGCCTGAACCGAGACGTCGAGTGCACTGGTCGGCTCATCGGCGATCAGCAGCTCCGGTCCGGTGGCCAGCGCCCGTGCCAGGGCCACCCGCTGCCGCTGCCCGCCGGAGAGCTCGTGCGGCAGCCGGCCCGCGAAGCTGCGGGGCAACTGCACGGCGTCGAGCAGTTCGTCGACGCGCTCGTCGCGGCCGCCGAGATGGGCGATGACCAGCGGTTCGGCGATCGACTGGGCCACTGTGAACCGCGGATCCAGGGAGGCCGCCGGATCCTGCGGCACGAAGGCGATCCGGCGCCGCAGCCGGCGCAGCTCACCGCGGGATGCACCGGTCACGTCCTGACCGGCCACCGCGATCCGGCCGGCCGTGACCGGCAGCAGTCCGCCGATGGCCCGGCCCAGCGTGGTCTTCCCGGAGCCGGACTCCCCCACCACGCCGAGTACCCGGCCGGGTGCGACGCTCAACGACACCGCCGAGAGCGCCACCGCGCCGCGACGGCCGAACCGGCCCGGATGAGTCACGGTCACGTCGTCGACGAGCAGGGCCGGGACCGGGTCCGCCCGGACCGGCTCCTCCGGGCCGGCCGTCTCACGGCCGACGGTGACCGGGGCGAGCTCCGTCGCGCGCGGGTCGTCGCCGGGCTCGGGCAGCCGGGGTACGGCGGCCAGCAGCTGCCGGGTGTACGGATCTGCCGGTTCGGCGAAGACCCGGTAGACGTCGCCGCGCTCGACGGTCTCGCCCAGCTGCACCACGACCACCTCGTCGGCGATGTCGGCCACCACGCCCAGGTTGTGGGTGATCAGCAGAATCCCCGCGCCGGTCCGGTCCCGCAGCCGGGCCAGCAGATCGAGGATCTCCCGCTGCACCTGGACGTCCAGGGCGGTGGTCGGTTCGTCGGCCAGCAGCAGCACCGGATCGTTCGCCAGCGCCAGCGCGATCACCACCCGCTGCCGCTGACCGCCGGAGAGCTGGTGCGGATAGTGGTCGACCTTGGTCGCGGCATCGTCGATCTCGACCAGCTCCAGCAGTTCGACGGCCTGGGCACGGGCACGGGACCGCGACACCCGGCGATGGGCGCGCAGCGCCTGCGCGAGCTGCCAGCCGACGGTGCGTCCCGGGTTCAGGGCGGTCTGCGGCTCCTGGAAGATCATCGCGACCCGGTCACCGCGGACGGCGTCGAGCTCGCGTTCGCTGCGGCCGAGCACCTCCACGCCGTCCACCTTCACCGAGCCGGTGGCCTCGGCCCCGCGCGGCAGCAGCCCGATGGCCGCACGCGCAGTCATCGACTTCCCGGAGCCGGATTCGCCCACCAGGGCGACGATCCGCCCGCGCGGGACGGTCAGCGAGATGCCGGCCACCGCCGGCCGCGGGTAGTCGAACCGCACCCACAGGTCGTCGACCGCCAGGGCCGGTGGCTGCCCGGAAGTGTCGTCGGTCATCAGATCCTCCTCGAACGTGAGATCGCCTGGGCGATCAGATAGAAGCCGAGCACCAGCAGCGAGATCACCAGCAGCGGCGCCACGGCGAACCACGGATTGGTCTCCAGATAGCCGTTTCCGGCCGCCAGGATGGCGCCGAGCGTCGGGGTGGGTGCCGGAACGCCGACGCCCAGGAAGCTGAGCGCACCGTCGAGGAAGACGGCCAGCGACAGCGACAGAGCGAACTGCACACCCAGGGCCTCAACCGAATTCGGCAGTACGTGCCGGGCCAGGATGCGGATCGGTCCCGCGCCGCTGACTCGGGCGGCCTCCACGTACGGCTGTTCGCGGACGCGCAGCACCGCGGTGCGGGTGAGGCGGGCGAAGATGGGGATCTCGGCCAGTGCGATCACCAGTGCCACCGTGAAGCCACTCGGGCCCAGAATCGCGGTCAGGGCGATACCGAGGATCAGCGCCGGGAACGCCAGGATGACGTCGAAGACGCGCTGCGCCAGGACGTCGCTGACCGGATGTCCGACCGTCACCAGGCCGGCGAGGGTGCCGATCGCCGCGCCGATCGGCACGGCGGTGAAGACGATGAGCAGATCCACCCGGATCCCGTAGAGCACGCGGGAGAGCACATCGCGGTTCAGATCGTCGGTGCCGAACCAGTGCGTCCAGCTCGGGTTGAGCAGATACGCGCCGTCGAGCTGCTGCTCGGGACCGTAGGGCGCCAGCACCGGGGCGAACAGGCCGAGCAGCACCACCAGCAGCACCAGCCCGGTGCCCAGTGCCCCGGTCCCGGTGACCAGGCTGCGCCACAGCGGGGTCCGGGTGCGTGACCGGTTGCGGTCGGCCGGCGACTCCGGCAGCAGTCCGGGTGCGATCTCTTCGGCGCCGCGGCGGGCGGCGGAGTCCGGCGCTGCGGCGGCGGCGATGTTCCCGGCGGCCGCGCCGCCCTGATGGAGGTCCGAACGTGTCATCACTGTCCTGCCAATCGGATTCGGGGGTCGAGCCAGGCGTGCAGCACATCGGCCGCGAGCTGGATGAGTACGAAGACAGTCACCGACAGCAGGATCAGCACCTGCACCAGCGGATAGTCGCGGGCGAAGATCCCCTCCTGGGTGAGCAGCCCGAGCCCGGGCCAGCCGAAGATCGCCTCCACCAGGACGGCGCCGCCGAGCAGACCGCCGACCGTCAGCCCCAGCGCGGTGAGGGTGGGCGGCAGCGCATTGCGCAGGGCCGTCGACAGCACCACCCGGCGCCGGCCGATGCCCAGCGACCGCGCGGTGGTCGCATACGGCTGAGCCAGTTCGGTGTGCAGCGCCTCGGTGAGGAAGCGGGCCAGCAGCGCCCCGGCCGGGAGGCCCAGGGTGACCGCGGGCAGCAGCAGGTACTGCGCACTGATCTGCAGGCTGTCGGTGAAGCCGTCGGGCGGGGTGCCGCCGGCCGGAAGCAGCCGCAGGTGCACCCCGAAGACCAGGATCGCCAGCGTCCCGACGACGAAGGTGGGCAGCGCGATCGCCGCGGCGTTGATCACCGTCAGCACGGCGTGCACGACCTTGTTGTCGACCAGTACCGCGGTCAGGCTGAGCGCCGCAGCCAGCACCAGCGCCACCAGCAGCGCGGTTCCGGTCAGTACCAGGGTGTTGGTCAGGCCGTAACCGATCAGCGAGCTGATCGACCCGCCCACCTGGTAACTGCGGCCGAAGTCGCCGGTCAGCACACCGCCGAGCCAGTCGACGTACTGGGTGAAGAAGCCGCGGTCGAGCCCCAGGTCGGCCCGGATGGCAGCGAGCTGCTCCGGGCCGGCGTCCGGACCGGCCAGCGCCGATTCGGGACCGCCGGGGACCCAGCGGAGGATGGCGAAGATGAGCAGGGAGGCCACCACCAGGACCACCAGGGCGGTCGGCAGGCGGCGCAGCAGATATCCGGTCATGTGTCAGTCGTTTCGGTTGCTGGTCAGATAGGTCTTCGCCAGGTGGAGCCGGCTGATCTTGTCCCAGGTGATCGCACCGACCGACGGTGCGGCCGCGATCTTGGGAATCGTCACGCCGATCTCGATGAGGAACAGGTCGGCGAGGTAGCGGTCGTTGAGCTCCCGGTACGCCGCCGTGGCGGTCGCGGAGGTGGGCGTGGGTGCCACCCATGCCGCCGTGGCGGCGTCGCTGTATCGCTGGTTGGAGTAGTTGGAGCTGTTCTTCGCGGCGTTGAACGGGTAGGCGGAGACCGCCAACGTCGACGGGGTGAACTGCGCGAAGCCGTGCTCGAGGACCCATAGCCCGTCGAAGGAGCCGGCGATGAGCTTGCCGGTCTGCTGGGTGTAGTCGTTCGGGACCAGCTTCACGTCCAGCCCGATGTCGGCCAGATTCGACTGCACGATCTCGGCGACGATGCCGTAGGTCCCGCTGGTCGAGTAGTCGATCGTCAGCTCGGGCACCGGGCCGTGTTCGGCGAGCAGCTTCCGGGCCCGGTCCAGGTCCCGGCCGTAGGTGCTCGTCCCGCGCGGCTCGAAGGCCGGCGACGATTGCGGCCACGGCAGGTTGGAGACGTAGCCGCTGCCGCGGTAGACGTCGGTGATGATGCGGTCGCGGTCGATGGCCAGCGCGATCGCCTTACGGACCCGGACATCGCTCAGTGCGGGGTTCGTGAGGTTGACGCCCACGTAGGTGGCGCCTTCGGCGCCGGTGAAGGTGACGTCGGTGAACCCGTACCGGCTGGTCGCGAGTTCCTGGTCGTGATACGAGAGGCTGGTGGCCACGTCCAGCTGGCCGGTGCGCAGCCGTGAGTACGCCGACTGCTCGTCGGAGACCACCACCAGATCGACACCGTCCAACGGCGGCGGACCGCCCCAGTAGGCGTCGTTGCGGACCAGCTGCACCTGCGACTTCGGCCGCCAGCCGGAGAACCGGAACGGGCCGGTGCCGTTGAACTCGGTCCCGGCCTGCAACTGCGGCAAGGTGTTCCCGTCGATGATCGGCGCCACCGAGAGAAGATCGAAGACGTTGCTGAGCGGATGCTCGAAGCGCAGTACCGCCGTGTGCGGATCACTGGTGTCGAAGCCGGTCACCGCCGCCGCGGTCCGCTTGAACTGCGGGTTCCACGAATCGTCCAGATACGCCCGGATCGAGGACTCCACATCGGCGGAGACGAAGGGGCGGCCGTCGTGGAAGTGCACGTCGCGCCGCAGCTGCAGGGTCAGCGACCGTCCGTCCGGGGCGAGCTCCCACGAGGTGGCCAGCGCCGGCTGCGGGGTCAGATCGTCGCGGTCGTAGGTGACGAGGGTGTCGAAGACGTTGGCCAGCAGCTGACCGTTGGCCGGCGAGGTACCGATCTGCAGGAGAGTCTTCGGCTGCAGGTCGCCGAGCACCCCCACTCGCAGGGTGCCGCCGCGCGGGGCCGGCTCACCGGGCGCGAGGCTGGTGGCCGGGGCCGCCTGCCGCGCCACCGCGGACTCGCAACCGGTGGCGGCGACGGTCAGCAGCGCGGCAAGGGCGAGCACCACGAGGTGGCGGAGTCGTCGTGACTGCATGGTCGGGAGTTCCTTCTGGGCTGGGCGGGACTGGGGCCGGCATGGCTGTGACGAGTTCACCGGGCCGTGCACCGGCCGCCGTCGGACCGGGCATGGTGGGCAATACTCCGCCGGACCGGCCTCCGGCAGAAGGATTTTCATCGCGGTGAATCGAACCGGTGACACTGCCCTGCGGGCGGAGCAATGTGCTCAGCCGTGCCCCGCAACGACCGCGGCACATCGTCTCCCGCCCCCGATCGATGGAGTCCGTCCGGATGTCTTCCACCCCACCGCCCTATGCCCGCGGCTACGACGATTTCGGCGGTGTGGCCGCCCGCACCAGTTCACAGTCGCAGCCGTGGTGGCCGGAGCAGCCACAGCCACCGGAGAAGGCCCCGAACATCATCGTGGTGCTGGTCGACGACATGGGCTACGCCGACATCGGTCCGTTCGGCAGCGAGATCTCCACCCCGAATCTGGACCGGCTGGCCTCCGCCGGCTACCGGCTGAGCAACTACCACACCACTCCGGTGTGCTCCCCGGCCCGCGCCGCCCTGCTGACCGGCCTGAACCCGCATCGGGCGGGCTTCGGCTCGGTGGCCAACTCCGACCCCGGCTTCCCGGGTCTGCGGCTCGAACTCGCCGACGACGTGCTCACCCTGCCGGAGATCCTCCGGGAGAGCGGCTATGCCACCTTCGCCGTCGGCAAGTGGCATCTGGTGCGCGACGCCGACCTCGGTCCCGGACGGACCCGTAAATCATGGCCGCTGCAGCGCGGCTTCGACTCCTACTACGGCTCCCTCGAGGGTCTGAACTCGTTCTTCCACCCCAATCAGCTGACCGCGGACAACTCTCCGGTCGACGTCACCGAGTATCCGGAGGACTACTACGTCACCGACGATCTGACCGACCGCGCGATCCGGCAGATCAAGGGGCTGCGGGCCCAGCAGCCCGACAAGCCCTTCTTCCTGTACTTCGCCCACATCGCGATGCACGGCCCGCACCAGGTCAAGGACGAGGATCTGGCCCGCTATCGCGGAAAGTACGCGCAGGGCTGGGACGAGGTGCGCCGCCGGCGCTTCGAGCGGCAGGTGCAGAGCGGGCTGTTCGATCCGGGCACCCCGATCGCCGAACGGAACACCGAGCCGGGCTACGACGCCCCCGAGTGGGCATCGCTGACCGAGGACGAGCAGCGCCGCTATCAGCGCTATCAGGAGGTCTATGCGGCGATGGTCGACAGCGTCGATCAGTCGCTGGGCCGGATCGTCGACACCCTCACCGAACTCGGCGAACTGGACGACACGATCATCGTGTTCACCTCCGACAACGGCGGGACCGCGGAGGGCGGTGCGACCGGAACCCGTTCGTACTTTTCGCAGTTCGTGCACGGACCGGTTCCGCCGGACTGGGAGCGCGACGTCCCTCACGACGAGGAGCTCATCGGCTCGGCCGCCCTGGGTGTGCACTATCCGCGCGGCTGGGGGCAGGCATCGAACACCCCGTTCCGCTTCTACAAGGGGCAGACCTTCGCCGGCGGGGTGCGCGTGCCGTTCGTGCTGTCGTGGCCCGCCGGTCTGGCCCGCGACGACGGCGACTCGGGCGTGCGGCGGCAGTTCTCCTATGTCACCGACCTGGCACCGACGCTGCTCGAACTGGCCGGAGTGCCCACTCCGCCGACCCGGCACGGCCGGCCCGCACAGCCCCGGGACGGCGTCTCGATCGCCGAAGTCCTGCGTGACCGGAAGATCGACTCCCCGCACCGCGAGCAGTACGCGGAGTTCGGCGGTCACCGCGGCTTCTACCGGGACGGCTGGAAGCTGCTGTCACGCCACCGCAGTCCCGAGACCGTCGACGATCCGCGCTGGGAGCTCTACGACGTGCGCACCGACCCGGCCGAGACCCACGACCTGGCCGGCCAGTTCCCCGAGCTGGTCACTGAGCTCGCGCAGGCCTGGGACCGTGCGGCCTGGCACAACACCGTCTTCCCGCTCTTCGACTCGGTCGCCGATCAGATCCGACGCCGGCCGCAGGAGCAGAGCTACGCCGATCCGGTGCGGATTCTGGCGGGCACGCCGACCCTCGAGCGGTATCGCTCGAGCCGGCTGATCGCCTACCGCGACTTCGAGGTCACCGCCGAGCTGAACGGCTGGCGGCCCGGCCACGATGGGGTGATCGTCTCGCACGGCGACGTCCAGGGCGGCTATCTGCTGTTCGTCGAGGACGGCCGGATCCACTTGGTGCACAACGGCTACGGCCGGATCGCCCGGGTCGATGCGCCGCTGCCCGAGTCGGTCGACGAGATCCGTCTGCAGGCACTGGCCTCACCCGAACTGCGCTGGGACTACACCGTCTCGGTACGGAGCGGCGACGAGTGGACACGGCTGGCCGCTCTCCGCGGGCAGGTTCAGCTGGTGGGTATGGCGCCGTGGACCGGGATCACCGTCGGTCTCGACGCCCGGGGACCGGTGGATCCGCAGTTGCGGGCCCGGCGCGGCGTGTTCGCCTTCGGTCCGTCGCTGGTGGCCGTTCGCTACCGCCCCGGCACCGTCCGGGTGCCCGAGATCGTCCGGCGCGAGATCGACGAGCTGGCCGAGCTCCAGGCCGACTGATCCGTCGCGGCTGTGCGATTGCGCCCGGCGTGAGTTGAACCCAGGACGATCACAACGGTCGCCGCAGGCCGCGGTTCGCAGTTGTATTCAGGCACACACCCGAGATCACCACGACACTCCACACAGAAAGGTCACCTGATGACTCTCACCCAGATCGAGAACCGTACCGACCGCGAGAGCGCGGCCCGCGAGGTCTTCGCCGAGGCCGGAATCCTGGTCGAGAAGCTCGGCGAGAACATCGGCGCCCGCATCGGCGGCGTCGAACTGTCCGGCGAGCTGCCGGCCGAGCAGGTCGAGGCCGTCCGGCTGGCGCTGGCGCTGCACAAGGCCATCGTCTTCACCGGCCAGGACCACCTCGACGATGCCGGTCAGTACGCCTTCGCCCGGCGTCTCGGCACCCCCACCGCGCCGCACCCGACCGTGACCTCGCGCGGGGACCAGCTGCTGACCATCGAGGGAGCGGCCAACAGCTGGCACACCGACGTCAGCTTCGTCGACCGCATCCCGCAGGCGTCGATCCTGCGGGCGGTCACCCTGCCCCCGTACGGGGGCGCCACCACCTGGGCGTCGACCGTCGCCGCCTACGAGCAGCTGCCGGAACCGTTGCGCGCGCTGGCCGACCGGCTGTGGGCGGTGCACACCAACGACTACGACTACGCCACCGCCGGCGAGTCCGTGAGCGGGAACGAGCGCACTGCGGGCCGCCGCGAGTACTACCAGGAGTTCACCAGCTCCCAGTACCGCACGCTGCACCCGGTGGTGCGCGTCCACCCGCTCACCGGGGAGCGCGCACTGCTGCTCGGTCACTTCGCCACCGAGTTCGAGGGCCTCAAGTCGAGCGAGTTCGCCGACCTGTTCGCTCTCTTCCAGTCGCGTATCACCAAGCTGGAGAACACCTTCCGCTGGGCCTGGCGGCCGGGTGACGTGGCCATCTGGGACAACCGCGCCACCGAGCACTACGGCATCGCCGACTTCGGCGGTCACGACCGCAAACTGCACCGCATCACCCTCGCCGGCGACGTCCCGGTGAGCGTGGACGGCCGGTCGAGCCGGATCCTGGTCGGCGACGCCTCCCACTACTCGCCCATCGCCGAGGACGCGCTGCTGCCGACCTACGCCGGCTGATCGAGGTCCGGCGCGATCGGCGCCGGCGGAGCCACCGCGGCGGGCCGGGTCGTACGGACCCGGCCCCGCCGCCGTTCCGGGCGACGCCACCCGTCCGTCGGCCCACCGTCAGACTCGGCCCACCGTCAGACCGGAGTGCGCAGTTCCTGGCGGACGAGTTCCTCCTCGGTGGCGGTCAGCTGGCGCATGGCCCGCTTCAGCAGCGGTGGTGCCATGATCGACGTGGCGATCGCGACGATCACCACCACCGTGTAGGCGCCGGCCGACAGCACCCCGATCCGCAGGCCGGTCATCGCGATCACGATCTCGACGGCACCGCGCGAATTGAGTCCCGCTCCGATGGCGGCGGCCTCCCAACGGGTCTGCCGGGCCAGCCGGGCGCCCAGGTACGCACCGGTGAACTTGCTGACCGCTGCGGCGGCCACCGTGCCCACGGCGACCGCGGCGATCACCGGATCGGCGAGCAGCGTCAGATCCACCCGCAGACCGGCCGTCGCCAGGAAGACCGGCACCAGCACCGCCATGGTGACCGTGGTGAGCGGACCGATCAGCGCCGGTGTCCGCGGGCCGATGATCAGACCGGCCACGAAGGCGCCCAGGATCGCTTCGAGACCGAGGGCCTGGGTGAGGGCGGCCGCCGCCAGAATGAGCACGGTGCACACCGGGATCAGTACCGCCGGCGCGGCCCGTTCGCACCGGTCGAGCAGCGGACGCACCAGTGGTCGCAGGATGAGCAGCCCCACCAGGAAGACGCCGACGGTGGCACCGATCGACACGGCGATGTCGCCGGTCCGCACACCGACGGTGGCCAGTGAGGCGGTGATCGAGAGCAGGATCCAGGCGAAGGCGTCGTTGGCCGAGGCCGACGCCAGAATGAACTGGCCGACGTTGCGGTGCAGGTAGCCCATCTCGGCGAGGATCTTGGCGATCACCGGAATCGCGCTGACCGACAGAGCGGTGCCCATCATCATCGCCAGCGCCGCCGTCGAGGCGCCGTCGACCCGCATACTCGCCGGAATCAGCAGTGCCGCACCGACTCCGGCCGCGAACGGGATGATGAAGGCGAACACGCTGATCGAGGCGACCACCCGGCGCTGACGGCGTACGAAACCGATGTCGACCTCCGCCCCGGCCAGGCCGACCAGCAGGATCACCCCGAGCTGGCCGATCGCGTCGGCCAGATTCTGCTGCGCCGGATCCGAGGGGAACAGCCAGCGCTCGGCGGCCGGCCAGGCGTGGCCGAGCAGCGACGGTCCCAGGAGCACACCGGCCAGCAGTTCGCCGACCACGGCGGGCACCCCGATCCGCCGGGCCAGCGCTCCGGCGGCCACCGCCGCGGCCAGCAACACGGCCAGCTGGACCAGGAGCACCAGCAGCGCCTCGGAGCCGATGAAGGGCACCGGCTCGGGTTCGGCGCCGGCGAGCACGGTAGTCATACCGACCGATCGCCGCCTGTCACATCAGGTGTTCGGGATGCACCGACGGCGGCATCAGCGCCAGCACCGACATGTCCCAGGCCACGAAGCGCCGGTTGGCGACCGGTTCGGAGTACAGGTCGTCGTAGGCGGCCTGCCCCAGGTTGTGCGGTCCGACCAGCCGGTAGCTGGACTGGTTGAAGGCCCCGAACCACAGCTGGATGAACAGCTTGGGATTGAGCACCATCTTCCACCACGGCATCAGGCAGCCGATCTCGCTGGCCAGCGAGTCGAGGTAGAGCACCTGCGCCGGAATGGCCTCGGTGTGGGTGGGGCTGAGCGAGGTCCAGTACTCCTCCCACAGCCGGTCGCGTTCGATGCGCTGGCCGAGGTCGCGGGGCGGGCTGAGCTCGCCGCTGAGCACACGGGCGAAGTATCGAGCCTGCATCTCCGCACAGATCGGGATGCCGCCGGAGAACGGCCGCACCAGACCGATGTAAGCCGCGGTGCCGGCGTGATCCGGGTGCAGGAAGTGCTTGTACAGGTTCCGGACATTGCCGTCCTCGATCGACAGGTCGCCGATGGTGAAGTCCCGGGTGAAACCGGTGCACAGCATCACCATGTCGAAGTCGGCGCTCTGCCCGTCCTTGAACCGGACGGTGGTGCCGTCGGCGCTCGCGATTCCGGCGTCGTTGAGCGCGATCCGGCCCGAGACCAGGTGCGGCACAAAGGTGACGTTCTTGCTGAAGATCGCCTTCTGCGTCCAGCTGCCGTCCGGATGGGAGGCGCGGTTCCAGTTCCGGATGTACTCGATGTTCTCCTCGGTGGCCGGGGTGTCCAGATCGAGCATGGTCGGTTCGATGGGCTGCTGGAACGGATTGAGCCCGGTCTCGGTGGTCACCTCCGGTGCGCCGCGGAGTTTGTGCCGGAGCACGGCGACCGCCGTGGTCGCGGCACCGTAGAGCATCGAGGTCCCGATGAAGATGCCCTTGGCGATGCGGCTGCGCCCCCAGAAGGTGTCGTACTCGAGGGGCACGTCGGTGGCCCGCCGCAGCATCTCGTGCTGGTGGGAGCGGACGGTGCCGTGGTCGGTGGTGCGCACCCCGTCGGACAGCCGCGGCAGCAGGAAGCTGCGCGAGCGGATGGCCAGGGTGCACTCGGAGGCCACGTCGCCGATCTCCCGGACGATGTCGGCGCCGGATTCGGCGAGGCCCACGACCAGCACCCGCTTGCCGCGGAACGGCTCGTTGTTGCGGTACTGCGCCGAATGCACCACCTCACCGGTGAAGCCGGCGAGTTCGGGGATCGCCGTATTCGGGGTCCGGAACGGGCCGGTGCACACCGCCACCGCGTCGAAGTCTTCGATGTGCGGCGCCGGGCCGCCGTTGTCGACGGTCACCGTCCAGCCGCTGCCGGTGCGCTTGAGGTCGGTCACCGGGCTGCCGTACCGGATGTGCCCGGCGAGCCCGAAGCGCCGCGCGTACTCGCGCAGGTAGTCCAGATACTGCGCGCGGGTGTAGAAGACCCGGTCGCCGCGGTGCGGGAAGTCCGAGTAGACCATCAGCTTCATCGACACCGTCAGGTACAGATTGTCGAAGGCCTTCATCTGGTCGGCGTCACCGTCGTGGCGGTACCAGATGCCGCCGAGGTCGGCGTTCTTGTCGAAGCAGACCACCTCGTGGCCCTCATCGAGCAGCTGCTTGATCGTGGTCAGACCAGACGGACCCGCACCCACCACGCACACCTTCACCGACACAGCCTCCGTCTCACTTCGCGGCGCCTCACACGCCGTCACCCTGCGATAATTAGGTGAGGCTAACAGAATTGAGCCTTCCCTAATAAGGCGGAGTGGCACCCACTGCGTCACACCCTTCGGAGGCATGTCCGATATGTCCGTCTCTTGTGATCGCGTCCTGGGCAGATTCCGCACCGGCGCGCCCGAACGGGCGAACCGGGGTGTCATGTGTCACACTGGGAACCGCTCGCCGGTGCCCGCCCGTTGATCCTTCGACACGGCTGACACAGCGCGATGAACCCGGCCCCGACGGAAGGCACTCACGGCATGCGGCTGCGACTGAAGGTCTGGCATCGGAAGAAGCGCTATGCGATCCGCCAGAACCCGCTCGCCAACCAGGCCTACCGCCTCCTCGTCGGCACCGTCGGCGGCGTGCTGGTCCTCGCCGGACTGGCGATGATTCCGCTGCCCATCCCCGGACCGGGCTGGGCCACCTTCTTCCTCGGTCTCGGCGCCCTGTCCACCGAGTTCACCTGGGCCAAGCGCGTCACCGCCTTCATGCGCCGCCAGCTGCACCGCGCCGCCCTGATCGGCAGCGCCGTCATGACCCGCCTGCGCGACGGTTTCCACCGGCAGCTCGAGCTGCTCGGCCAGAACATGCTCGACGTCTCAGGATTCGCGCACTACCGGCTCTCCCCCATCGCCGCCGCCTGACCCGATCCGCCCGGCCACCGGCCCCGTCTCCGCACCCGTTCAGGCCACGGCGTCGTCGGGCGGCGGTTCGGCGCCCAGCGGCACCACCGGCTCGGCCGCGCCCGCACCCGCCTCGTCGTTCGGCGGCTGTCCCCAGACCGGTGCCGCCTCCCCCGGCCCGCCGTTCCCACCGGCCGCGTCGGCCGTACTCCGCTCACCGGCCGGATGGTTCAGGTCCAGTCCCAGCGAGGTGGCCGTCATCTCCAGGTCGCTGCGCCGCGCACCGTCGGCGCTCTGGTACTCGTTGGTGCGCAGGGAGCCGCGCGCGATGATCGGCGACCCCTTGACGATCACCCCGGCCGCGGCCGCGGCCAGCCGGCGCCAGCAGGACACCGTCAGGAACAGCGTCGGCCCGTCGGCCCACTGCCCGGTCTCCCGGTCCAGCCGCCGGGAGTGGCAGGCCACCCGGAAGCTCAGCACCTCGCCGCCGGCGGCTGTCTGGTGATGCCGCGGATCGGTGATCACGCGCCCAGTGACGGTCGTATAGGTCTCGAACATGTCGGCTCCTCGCTCGCGCTGATGGTTCTACGAGCGTGACGGACAGACGGACCCGGTGGCGGCCGGCCGAGCCGAATGTGGACGACGGCGCTCCGGGGCCGGGGTTGTCCACAGCCGTCGGCGGAGCCGCTTGCGGTCCGGCCCCGCCGACGGTCCGGCCGGCGGCGCAGGAGCGTCAGCGGCCGGGTGAGGACCGTCCGTCCGTCGCACCGGCCCCGTCGGCCGATTCCCCGGTAGCGCCGGACTCGGCAGCGGTGTCCGCACCGGCGGGGACCGCGGTGGTGGCCGGAGCGTTCATCTCCGCGAGCATGGCGTTGTAGGCCTCGAGTTCGGCGTCCTCGTCGCGCTCCTCACGCCGGTCGAAGCGCTTGGCCTCGCGGGTGTCGTGCCGCTGCCACTGCACCAGCAGCGCGAGCATCACCACCATGAGCGGGAACTCGCCGGTGGCCCAGGCTATGCCGCCGCCGACGGTCTGGTCGTGGGCTAGGTCGGTATGCCACGGCAGGTCCAGCCCGCGATACCACTGCTCGGCGATGATGCCCGAGGTCATCATCAGCGCCACCCCGAAGAAGGCGTGGAAGGGCAGCGATCCCCAGACGATCCCGAGTTTGGCGACCGGCCGGATGGTGCGCGGGGCCGGATCGATACCGATCACCAGCCAGTAGAAGAGGTAGCCGCTCACCAGGAAGTGCAGGTTCATCAGCAGATGCGCCGAGTGGTTGTCGACGATGTTCTCGAACAGCCCGCCCAGATACAGCACGTAGAAGCTCCCGACGAAGAGAGTCACGGCGATGGCCGGGTGCGTGATGAACCGGGAGTACTTGCTGTGAATGATGTCGAGGATCCACTCGCGCGGACCGGGCGGTGCGCCGCGGCCGGCCGGCGGGATGGTCCGCAGCGCCAGGGTGATCGGCCCGCCGAGCACCATCAGCACCGGCACCAGCATGGAGAGCATCATGTGGCCCATCATGTGCACGCTGAAGACGGCCGGCGAATAGCGCCCGAGCCCTGACGAGGTGGCGATCAGCAGCGTCGCACAGCCGAGCAGCCAGGCGATCGTCCGGCCCACCGGCCAGGCATCGCCGCGCCGGTGCAGCCGCCACACGCCGCGCAGGTAGACGATCGCGGCAACCACCGCGAAGGTGCCGAAGATCAGATCGAAGCGCCAGTCCAGGGCCAGCCGGGCCAGTGTGGGCGGGCCGTCGAGCCGGTAGCCCACCTTCAGCTCCACCTGGGTGACGTCGGCGGTGGCCAGGACCGGGGGCGGCGTGCCGGAGAGGGCGGCCGCCAGTCCGAAGGCGATCGCGAAGACCATCGTCTCCACGGCGGCGAACCGGACGAACAGGGAGCGGCGGGGGTTCTCGGCGGCCTCCACCTCGCGCAGGGTGTAGCGGCGGTGCACCCCGCCGATCACGCCGGCGATCACCAGTGCCGCCGTCTTGGCCAGCACGATCGCACCGTAGGTGGTGCTGAACAGCTGCTCGAAGTCCATCCGGACCAGCGCATTGAGCACACCGCTGGCCGCGACGACGATCAGGCACCAGAACGCCACCCGCGAATAGCGGCGCAGCGCCAGCACCCGCCAGCGTCCGCCGGCGAAGGCGTAGGCGAGGACGGCGACCAGGCCGCCGGTCCACACCGCTGCGGCCACGATGTGCAGGATCAGGCTGTTGGTGCCCACATCGTGCGAGCCGCCGGCCGACGAGTGCCCGGCCAGCGCCGGCGGCATCAGCGACAGGAAGCCGAAGAGCAGGGTGACCAGCGTCCAGCCCCAGCGCATCGCGGCCCGCGCGATGATCGCGGCGATGATCGCGAAGATCGCGGTCCACATCCAGTACCGGCATTCGGCCACCTGGCTGTACGCGGTGGTGATGACCTGCGGGCTGAGGTTCTCACTGAGCGGATGCCCTGTGGCCTGGGAGATCTTCAGCGGGATCAGGGCCAGCGCACAGACCGACCAGCCGACCATGGCGGTCGACGCCCAGCGCAGTGCCCGGTACCCGCCCGCGTCGAGCTGACCGTCCTCCTGCGGCGGGACGAAGAAGGCCGCGAAGATCGCGCTGCCGAAGCCCACCGCCGCGAACAGCTGCCCCGCCACGGTCATCACCGGCAGTCCGTAGGTGGTGGTCCATCCGGGGTCGGGAACGCCGGTCAGCTTCAGCGCGGTCGCCGCGGATGCGGCGGTCGCGATGATCGCCGCCACCGCGCCCACCACGATCGCCGTCGCGATCAGCAGTGCTCTCGGTCCCGACGGATCTCGCAGGCTGTCGCGATCGGCTGCCGCCGCCGCGCGCGAGGTCGTCGTACTCATGGTGTCCACTCTAGGTCGGGATATACTCACTCCCGTCCTCGGCCGCTGCCGGGGCACGCCTCCGTAGCTCAGGTGGATAGAGCAAGGGCCTTCTAATCCCTAGGTCGCAGGTTCGAGTCCTGCCGGGGGCGCCGTCCGCCCGGTCCGGCGGCTGTCGCCAAACTCACTCCCCGGCCCGACGAGAAGTTCGGTACCGAAGTACGCACCCCGTGCACACTTCTGTGCCGAAATTCCTGAGGCGGCCGCCGTCGGGACGGGTTCAAGCGGGCAGCACGGTGATGCCGGCGATCGATGCCTCGTCCTGCGGCGCCGGGCTGCGGGCGAGCAGCGCCACCAGATCCGGCGCGTCCGGAGGGCGGGTGAGCCCCTGCTCCGCACGATGTTCGGCACGCATCCGGGCCAGTTCCACCCTCGGCGGCTGATAGGTGATGAAGAACGGGAAGTAGCTCGGCGCGTCCCGGACGTACACCTCGACGAAACCGCCGTTCCGGTCCTCGAACCACACCTCGTCGACCACCACGTCGCGGCCGACGGCCCGCAACTCCTCCGCGGTCGCCCGCGCATCGGGCACGTCCACACCGAAGGTGAGCAGGCCGGGACCGCCGAGCCGATCGATCGCCGGGGTCAGGAGTTCGATGCCACGCGCATACTTCGAGCGGGTCACCGCATCCCAGTCGTCGACGACGGCCAGTTCCACGTACCGCTCGTCGTCGATCCCCCACGCGGCGTTGCGGAACCCGGGCAGGGTGACCGCCGCATGCGTGGTCAGCCCGAGGGCGTCGTAGCCGGCCGTGGCCGACTCCAGGTCGTCCACCCAGTGGATGAGGTGATCGAATGCGGCCCCATCGGTCACGTGCGCCTCCTTCGCCGGATACTGAGGACACCCTAACTCATTGGTCGCTCTCCTC
>NZ_JBJURU010000001.1:494329-498360 GCF_046098115.1 Gordonia sp. VNK21
CGCCGGCTCCTGCCCTCACTCATATAGGGCTGGCTCTCACCTGGTCGTCGTACTCATGGTGTCCACTCTAGGTCGGGATATACTCACTCCCGTCCTCGGCCGCTGCCGGGGCACGCCTCCGTAGCTCAGGTGGATAGAGCAAGGGCCTTCTAATCCCTAGGTCGCAGGTTCGAGTCCTGCCGGGGGCGCCGTCCGCCCGGTCCGGCGGCTGTCGCCAAACTCACTCCCCGGCCCGACGAGAATTTCGGTACCGAAGTACGCACCCCGTGCACACTTCTGTGCCGAAATTCCTGAGGCGGCCGCCGTCGGGACGGGTTCAAGCGGGCAGCACGGTGATGCCGGCGATCGATGCCTCGTCCTGCGGCGCCGGGCTGCGGGCGAGCAGCGCCACCAGATCCGGCGCGTCCGGAGGGCGGGTGAGCCCCTGCTCCGCACGATGTTCGGCACGCATCCGGGCCAGTTCCACCCTCGGCGGCTGATAGGTGATGAAGAACGGGAAGTAGCTCGGCGCGTCCCGGACGTACACCTCGACGAAACCGCCGTTCCGGTCCTCGAACCACACCTCGTCGACCACCACGTCGCGGCCGACGGCCCGCAACTCCTCCGCGGTCGCCCGCGCATCGGGCACGTCCACACCGAAGGTGAGCAGGCCGGGACCGCCGAGCCGATCGATCGCCGGGGTCAGGAGTTCGATGCCACGCGCATACTTCGAGCGGGTCACCGCATCCCAGTCGTCGACGACGGCCAGTTCCACGTACCGCTCGTCGTCGATCCCCCACGCGGCGTTGCGGAACCCGGGCAGGGTGACCGCCGCATGCGTGGTCAGCCCGAGGGCGTCGTAGCCGGCCGTGGCCGACTCCAGGTCGTCCACCCAGTGGATGAGGTGATCGAATGCGGCCCCATCGGTCACGTGCGCCTCCTTCGCCGGATACTTAGGACACCCTAACTCATTGGTCGCTCTCCTCCGGTTCTTCCGGCCGGGTCCGGACCGTCGGTGTCGGGGGCCACATAGGCGGCCGAACCGGTGCTGCGCCACCCGCCGAACCGCCGGCCACCACCGTGACCAGCACCGGACCGCTACTCACATCGCCATCGACCGCACTGTGAGATCGACTTGACCTCGGCGTAATCCACCACTGGCGATGGCGAAACACGACGGCGCCAAGCTGCGAACATGTCCCCGCACGCTGCGCCGCGAATCAGCCCGGCCCCGGCTGCCCCGACGGGCGCAGACGGATCGGCTGCGGGCACCGTCGTGACCGACACCGTCTGCGGCTACTGCGGGGTGGGCTGCGGGCTGCGGCTCGAGACCAAGGACGGGGTGGTCACCTCCTCCAAGGGCACTCCGGATCATCCCGCCAACCGCGGCCGGCTCTGCACCAAGGGCTCGACCACGATCGACCTGCTGCGCGCGCCCGGCCGGCTCGCCACAGCCTTGACCCGCGACTCGCGCGAGCAGCCGCTCGCCCCCACCGACGTCGACGCCGCGATCGACCGGGTCGGCGAACGGCTGCGACACATCCACGAGCAGCACGGCCCCGGCTCCATCGCGCTCTACGTCTCGGGCCAGATGTCGATGGAGGCGCAGTACCTGGCCAACAAGCTGGCCAAGGGCTACCTGCGCACCCACAACATCGAGTCGAACTCGCGGCTGTGCATGGCCAGCGCCGGCACCGGCTACAAGCAGTCCCTCGGCGCGGACGGGCCGCCGGGCAGCTACGAAGACCTCGACCACGCCGACGCCTTCTTCGTGATCGGCGCGAACATGGCCGACTGCCACCCCATCCTGTTCCTGCGGATGATGGACCGGGTCAAGGCCGGCGCCAAGCTGATCGTCGCCGATCCGCGCCGCACCGCCACCGCGGCGAAAGCCGATCTGCACCTGCCGGTGCGACCGGGCACCGATCTGGCCCTGCTCAACGGGCTGCTCCGCCTGATGGTCGACGCCGGGGCGATCGACGACGAGTTCATCGCCGCCCACACCGAGGGCTGGGAGTCGGTGCTCGAACTGCTCGACGACTACCCCGTGGACAAAGTCGCGGCGATCACCGGTGTGGCCGAGGGCGACCTGCGTACCGCCGCCCGCTGGCTGATCGACGCCGACGACTGGGTGAGTCTGTGGACGATGGGCCTGAACCAGTCCGTGCACGGCACCTGGCATACCAATGCCCTGGTCAATCTGCATCTGGCCACCGGCACCATCTGCCGGACCGGCAGCGGACCGTTCTCGCTCACCGGACAGCCCAACGCCATGGGCGGCCGCGAGATGGGCTACATGGGCCCGGGCCTGCCCGGCCAGCGCGTGGCCCTCGACCCGGAGGATCGCCGCTTCACCGAACGGCTCTGGGGACTGCCGGAGGACACCATCCCGGGCACCGCCGGCGGCGGCACCATCGACATGTTCAGCGAGCTGGCCGACGGGAACATCAAGGCGGTCTGGGTGATCTGCACCAATCCGGTGGTCTCGGTGGCCAATCGCAGCCGCGTGATCGACGGTCTGCAGGCTGCGGAATACGTTGTGGTGCAGGACGTCTACGACGGTGTGGAGACCGCGGAGTACGCCGACGCGGTGCTGCCGGCCACGCTCTGGACGGAGTCGCCGGGTGTGATGGTGAACTCGGAGCGCAACCTCACCCTCACCCGCCCCGCCCTGCCGCCGCCCGGCCAGGCGCTGCCCGACTGGCTGCTGATCTGCCGGGTGGCCCGTGCGATGGGCTTCACCGAGGGCTTCGACTTCCCCGATGCGGCGGCGGTCTTCGACGAGATCCGCCGGTTTCACAATCCCCGCACCGGCTGGGATCTGCGCGGTGTGGATCACGACCGGCTGGCGCACGGCCCCGTCCAGTGGCCCGCGCCACCGCAGTCACCCGACCGCAACCCCATCCGCTACCGCAACGACGGGGTGAGCCAGACTCTGTTCATCGACGACGACGGCACCGTCCCGGCGCTGGCCTTCCCCACGCCCAGCAGGCGCGCCCGGTTCCTGGCCCGCCCGTACCTGCCACCGGCCGAGGGTGTGGACGGCGACTATCCGATGCTGCTGACCACCGGCCGGCTCGCCCACCAGTGGCACACGATGACCAAGACCGGCCGGGTGGCCAAGCTCAACAAACTGAATCCGTCGAGCTTCGTCGAGATCCATCCCGACGATGCGGCGCTGCACGGCATCGCCGACGGCGACACGGTGCACCTGGTCTCCCGCCGCGGCGAGGCGAAACTGCCCGCCAAGGTCACCGACGCGATCGTGCCGGGCCTGTGCTTCGTACCCATGCACTGGGGCGACGCGGCCGGCACTCTGCTCGCGGTGAACGCGCTCACCAACGACGCCGTGGATCCGGACTCGCTGCAACCGGAATTCAAGGTCTGCGCGGTATCACTGTGCAAAACCACCTCTCCCGCAACCGAATCGGAGCCGAGGACCGTCACCGACAACGCCCCCGCACCATCCGCCGCGGCGCCGGGCCTCGACTCACTGGTCGCCCTGCTCTCCGGCGGCGCCACCCCCGATCCGTCGGAGGCCGAACGCGCCTATCTGTCCGGTCTGGTCGCCGGCATCGTGGCCAATCCCCCGGCCGACGCCGTCCCGACCATCCCGGCCGCCGCACCGCTGCGCGAGGACACCCGGGCCTGGGCCGACGGCGTGCTGGCCGGCTACTTCTCCCGGACGGCGCTCGCGGGCGGCGCCCCAGCGCTCGCTGCTCCCCCGGGCGGCACCGGTGCGGAGCCGGCCACCACGTCGGGGGAGGTGGCCGGCCCCACCCCGGTGACGGTGGTCTGGGCCTCGCAGACCGGTACCGCCGAGGAGTTCGCGGAGGACTGCGCCGGCCGGCTGACCGACGCCGGCTTCGCGGTCACCCTGACCGGCGCCGAACACGTGGCACCCGATGCCCTGCGCGGGAACATTCTGTTCCTGGTCGCGACGACCGGCGACGGCGACGCCCCGGACAATGCACTGGCGCTGTGGGATTCGCTCGCCACGGCCACCGCCGACGACGTGGCCGATCTGCGTTTCGCAGTACTCGGCTTCGGCG
>NZ_JBJURU010000001.1:498370-515924 GCF_046098115.1 Gordonia sp. VNK21
GCCGGTCGTGCGGCAGCCGGGTCCGGGCCCACAGGAGCGCGTCGCCACGCCGCCGGCCCTACCAGCCCTGCCGCAGCCGGCCCCCTAACCGGTGCTACGGCCGCTGGTCTGGCCTGTCTATCCGCGCAAGCCGGAGGCTGCCTAGCCCCCACCGCGGCGGCCTCTCGTCCCGCTGGTCACTCAGCTCCGGGCCGCGGCGCCGCCTACCACGCCCCCGCAACAGCCACTGCCAGTAGCCGAGGCTAAGCCAACGCCCTCTCCACCAAAACGTGTCACTATGGCGCGTCTGGAACTTAAGGCCAACGTCGCTCAGGCCTAGGTGCCGCAGCAACCACTCGCGCAAGTGGCGCTCGTCTCACGGCCGGCGCAGCGGGGTCACGTACCCATGCTTCGTGTCCGGGCCGTGCTAGCGCAGCCACTGGAACCGCCCGTCAAAGCGGAGCGGCGCCGCCCTCTGGTCCACGTGGCACAGCGGCAGCCGCTACGGCACGTCGCGGCGTAGCAGCCCTACCTAGAGCTGCTTCGAGCTGCCTAAGTCAAACAACTCGAACCGGTGGGCCGGCCAGAACCAGTAGCACACGGTGACCACCCGCCTGCCCGCCAAGGTCACCGACGCGATCGTGCCGGGCCTGTGCTTCGTACCCATGCACTGGGGCGACGCGGCCGGCACTCTGCTCGCGGTGAACGCGCTCACCAACGACGCCGTGGATCCGGACTCGCTGCAACCGGAATTCAAGGTCTGCGCGGTATCACTGTGCAAAACCACCTCTCCCGCAACCGAATCGGAGCCGATGACCGTCACCGACAACGCCCCCGCACCATCCGCCGCGGCGCCGGGCCTCGACTCACTGGTCGCCCTGCTCTCCGGCGGCGCCACCCCCGATCCGTCGGAGGCCGAACGCGCCTATCTGTCCGGTCTGGTCGCCGGCATCGTGGCCAATCCCCCGGCCGACGCCGTCCCGACCATCCCGGCCGCCGCACCGCTGCGCGAGGACACCCGGGCCTGGGCCGACGGCGTGCTGGCCGGATACTTCTCCCGGACGGCGCTCGCGGGCGGCGCCCCAGCGCTCGCTGCTCCCCCGGGCGGCACCGGTGCGGAGCCGGCCACCACGTCGGGGGAGGTGGCCGGCCCCACCCCGGTGACGGTGGTCTGGGCCTCGCAGACCGGTACCGCCGAGGAGTTCGCGGAGGACTGCGCCGGCCGGCTGACCGACGCCGGCTTCGCGGTCACCCTGACCGGCGCCGAACACGTGGCACCCGATGCCCTGCGCGGGAACATTCTGTTCCTGGTCGCGACGACCGGCGACGGCGACGCCCCGGACAATGCACTGGCGCTGTGGGATTCGCTCGCCACGGCCACCGCCGACGACGTGGCCGATCTGCGTTTCGCAGTACTCGGCTTCGGCGACTCGTCCTATGCCGACTTCTGCGGGTTCGCCCGCAAACTCGACGGCCGTCTCGACCATCTCGGTGCGGTCCGCATCGCCGAGCGGGGTGCCTGCGAGCCCGACTACGAGGACACGGCGCAGGCCTGGCTCTCCGCCGTCATCACGGCGCTCGCCGCGCCCACCGACGGGGAGACGAGCGCCGACGCCACCGACGCCGACGTCCGGCCCGCCGCGAATCAGACCACCGCGAGTGGGGCCCCCGCAGAACTGTCGGCGCCGGTCTCCACCCCCGCGTACTCCCGGAAGAATCCGCTGGTCACCACCATGGTGACCAATGAGGTGCTCAGCGCCGAGGGCTCGGCCAAGCAGGTCCGGCGTATCGGCTTCGCGCTGCCGGCAGGCACCCTGGAGTACACCGCCGGCGATGCGCTCGGCGTGTGGCCCCGCAATGCCACCGGGCTGGTCGACGAATGGCTCGACCGCACCGGGCTGGACGGGCAGACCGCGGTGGGGCTGGACGGCGAGATGATGCCGCTGCGTGCGGCGCTGACCGACCGGCTCGACATCGCCCGCATCACCACCGCACTGCTGACCCTGGTGAACGCCGGGCGCGACGACCCCGAACTGACCTCCCTGATCGACGAGCCTTCGCACATCGCCGACTGGGCGTGGGGCAAGCAGGCCGTCGATCTGCTGGCCGACTACCCGGTGACGGCGAGCGCCGAGGAGTGGATCGCGGTGCTGCCCAAGCTGACCCCACGCCTCTATTCCATCTCGTCGAGTCCGCGGACCACCCCCGACCGGGTCGAGGCGACCATCTCCACCGTCCGCTTCGACGGACCGGCCGGCTCCCGACAGGGGGTGTGCTCCGGCTATCTCGCCGACCTGCCCGAGTCCGAGCCGGCGCGGATCTTCATCCAGCGCAACAAGAACTTCGGGCCGCCGGAGGATCCGTCGGCGCCGATGGTGATGATCGGCCCCGGCACCGGGGTGGCGCCCTTCCGCGGGTTCCTGCACGATCGGGCGGCCGCCGGTGCCACCGGCGAGAACTGGCTGTTCTTCGGTGAACAGCACCGCGACACCGACTTCTACTACCGCGACGAGCTCGAGGGCTTCCGCGACGATGGTCTGCTCACCGAGCTGGAGCTGGCCTTCTCCCGGGACCAGGCCGACAAGGTCTACGTCCAGCACCGGATGCTCGAGCGCGCCGACGAGCTCTGGTCGTGGATCCAGCGCGGCGCGCACATCTACGTCTGCGGCGACGCCTCGGCGATGGCCCGTGACGTCGACGACGCCCTGCACCAGATCGTCGCCGAACACGGCCGGCTCGCGCCGGCCAGCGCCGACGCCTACGTCCGCTCCCTCGCCGCCGAGAAGCGCTATGTGCGGGACGTCTACTGATTCCGGCTCCGTCCCGGACGGGTGGCGCATGTCCTAGGGTCATGACTATGAGCACCTCCCCGGCGGTCGGGCCGTGACCGTCCGCTACGACGCCGTCGTACTGGCCGGCGGCCGGGCCCGGCGACTGTCCGGCGCCGACAAACCCGCTGCGCTCGTCGGTGGCCGGCGTCTGCTCGACGTGGTCCTCGAGGCCGTCGACGGCGCCGCGGCCACGGTGGTCGTCGGACCGGACCGGCAGCTCCCCGCCGGGGTGCTGCACACCCGCGAGGACCCGCCGTACGGCGGTCCGGCACCGGCCGTCGCCGCCGGACTGGCCGCCCTCGACGCTGCCCGGACCGCCGCGCCGCCCGCACTGGTCGCGGTACTCGCCGGTGATCTGCCCGACTTGACCGCCGGCGCCGTCGAGACGCTCCTGTCCCATGCCGAGAGCAGCACCGCCCCGGTGGTCCTCGCCGCCGACGAGTCCGGCCGGCCGCAGTACCTGCTGAGCGTGTGGCGGACGGAGGTGCTGCGTGCGGCACTGCAGCGGCGCGACGGCGCCGCCATCGCGCCGCTGATCCCGCCCGGCGCAGCCGTCCTGTTGCTCACCGGCACCGCCGACGTCGACACCGAAGACGAACTCACACAGGCCCGCCGCCGGCACCGCCCCGGCCGTCTCGATCCCGGCGCGGCCCGCCGGCGGCTGGCCGCCGCGCTCGATCCGGTCCCGTCGTCCGAGGCTCTCCTCGCCGGCGCCCTCGGCGCGGCACTCGCCGAAAGCCTCTGCGCCGCCACCGATTTCCCGCCCTTCGATGCCTCGGCGATGGACGGCTACGCGGTGGCCGGCGACGGTCCGTGGGCGCTGGTCGACGCTCCCCGCGCGGCCGGGCACCTGCACAGCCCTCCCCTCGCCCCCGGGACGGCCGCCGTGATCGCCACCGGCGCGGCACTGCCCGGCGGCGCCGACCGGGTGATCCGGCACGAGGAGATCGCCGTCGACGGCGAGCTTCTCCGTGAGACCGGTTCCGGCCGCGACGACACCCGCCGGCGCGGCAGCGCCTGGACCGCCGGCACCGAACTCGCACCGGCCGGCACCGTCGTCGACGCCACAGTGGTCTCGGTGGCCCGCTCGGCCGGTGTCGCCGCAGCCGCTGTACGCGGACCACTGCAGGCCGTGCTGTACACCTCCGGCGACGAGATCACCGCGGACGCGACCACCGAACCGGGACCCGGTCAGGTTCCCGACACGGCATCCGGTCCGGTCGCGGCCCTGCTCACCGAACTGGGCGTGCGGGTCCGCCACGGCGGACACCTCACCGACACCGCCGCCGACTTCGCGGACGCTCTGGGCCAGGTCCCGGACGCCACCGCCGGGCCTGCCGCCGAGACCCCCGACCTGATCGTGGTGATCGGGGCCACCGGACACGGGATCGCCGACCGCTTGCGCACTGCGCTCGACACCGCGGACGCCGAGCTGATCGTCGACGGCATCACCATGCGGCCCGGCGGATCCCTGCTCGCCGCGCGCCTGCCGGACGGCACCGCGATCATCGGGCTGGGCGGCAACCCGCTCGCCGCGGTGGCCGGCGCCGCCCTGATCGCCCCGACCGTCGTGGCCGCCCGCACCGGGGCCGCGCCGCGGGCCGCCGAGTCGATCGACGTGGCCGGGGTGGAGAACCTGACGCTGCCGAACCGTTGGCGGGTGCTGCCCGTCGAACCCGACGGGCACGGCCGCTGGCAGGCGACGGCCGGCCGCGGCACCGGCCATCTGGCCTCGGCCGTCGGCTTCCGCGGTCTGGCCCTGATCCCGCCCGCCGGCAGTGACGCAGCCGTCGAAAGGCTTCGCTGAACGAGCCGGTCACAGCCCGATCGACCCCTCACAGCACTCTCGTTCGCACTGTGCGGCAGAGGTGACATCGGCGCTACATTCGCGGCAACGTTCCGGCAACACCGACTTCCTACCGTGGCTTTCATCAGCTCACAAGAGGCTCACACCTCGGTAGGAAAGGACAGCAGCGATGATCAAGACCGTCGTTGTCGTCGGCCACGGAATGGTCGGCCACCGCTTCGTCGAAGCACTGCGCACCCGGGACACCGACAACCTCTGGCGCGTCGTGGTCTTCGGCGAGGAAGCCGACCTCGCCTACGACCGGGTCGGCCTGTCCAGCTACGTCGGCGAGTGGGAGCGTTCGTCTCTCGCCCTGCCCGGCAACGAATACGCCGGCGACGACGCGGTCACCGTGCGCACCGGCGCGAAGGTCACCGCGATCGAACCCGACCGGCGCCGAGTGCTCACCGACGACGGCGCCGCCACCGACTACGACGCCCTGGTGCTGGCCACCGGCTCGTACGCCTTCGTCCCGCCGGTGCCCGGCCACGACACCGCGGGCTGCCACGTCTACCGCACCCTCGACGACCTCGACGACATCCGGGCCGACGCCGAAGCCGCCCTGCAGCGAGACCCCGGCGCGTCCGGCATGGTGGTCGGCGGCGGCCTGCTCGGCCTGGAGGCGGCCAACGCGCTGCGTCAGCTGGGTCTGCGCCCGCACGTGGTGGAGGTGAATCCGCGCCTCATGCCGCAGCAGGTGGACGAGGCCGGCGGTGAGCACCTGGCCCGGATGATCGGCGAGCTGGGCATCGACATCACCCTCTCGTCCGGCACCAAGGCCATCGCCCCCGGCGACGACGGAGGTCTGGCGGTGACCCTGGCCGACGAGACGGTGGCCACCCCCAGCCTGCTGGTCTTCGCCGCCGGCGTCCGCCCCCGCGACGAGCTGGGCCGCGAGGCCGGTCTGGCACTGGCCGAGCGCGGCGGCATTCTCACCGACACCAGTTGTGTCACCAGCGATCCGGCGATCTACGCGATCGGCGAGGTGGCCGCCATCGAGGGCCGCTGCTACGGTCTCGTCGGCCCCGGCTACGCCACGGCCGAGGTGGTGGCCGACCGGCTGCTCGGCGGCGACGCGACCTTCCCGGGTGCGGACATGTCCACCAAGCTCAAGCTGCTCGGGGTGGATGTGGCCAGCTTCGGCGACGCACACGGCACCACCGAGGGCTCGCTGCCGGTGGTGGTGAGCGATCCGATCGGCGGCACCTACGCCAAGCTGGTGCTCTCCGACGACGCCAGCACTCTGCTCGGCGGTGTGCTGGTCGGCGATGCCTCGTCGTACGGCATGCTGCGCCCGCTGGTCGGCTCCTCGCTGCCCGGCGACCCGGTGAGCCTGATCTCCCCCGCCACCGACGGCGCCCCCGCCCTGGGTGTGGGCTCGCTGCCCGACGACGCGCAGATCTGCTCCTGCAACGACGTCAGCAAGGGCACACTGTGCTCGGCGATCGCCGACGGCGCGTGCACCGTCGCCGACCTGAAGAAGTGCACCGGGGCCGGCACCGCCTGCGGCTCGTGTGTGCCGCTGCTCTCCCAGGTCCTCGATGCGGCCGGCGTGGAGCAGTCCACCGCCCTGTGCGAGCACTTCGAGGCCTCCCGCGCCGAGCTCTTCGAACTCGTCCGGGCCTCGGGCATCCGCACCTTCTCCGGGCTGATCGAACGCTTCGGCACCGGCACCGGCTGCGACATCTGCAAGCCGACCGTGGCCTCCATCCTGGCGTCGACCAGCTCGGATCACATCCTCACCGGCGAGCAGGCCTCGCTGCAGGACACCAACGACCGCTTCCTGGCCAACATGCAGCGCAACGGCACCTACTCGGTGGTGCCCCGGGTGCCCGGCGGCGACATCACCCCCGAACACCTGATCCTGATCGGCGAGATCGCCCGCGACTACGGGCTGTACACCAAGATCACCGGCGGCCAGCGGATCGACATGTTCGGCGCCACCGTGGACCAGCTGCCGGAGATCTGGCGGCGGCTGGTGGACGGCGGCATGGAGTCCGGGCACGCCTACGGCAAGTCGCTGCGCACGGTCAAGAGCTGCGTGGGCACCGACTGGTGCCGCTACGGCCAGCAGGACTCGGTGCAGATGGCCATCGACCTGGAGCTGCGCTACCGCGGCCTGCGTTCGCCGCACAAGATCAAGATGGGCGTGTCCGGCTGCGCCCGGGAATGCGCCGAGGCCCGCGGCAAGGACGTGGGGGTGATCGCCACCGAATCGGGCTGGAACCTGTACGTGGCGGGCAACGGCGGCATGACACCCAAGCACGCGCAGCTGCTGGCCGGTGATCTGGACTCGGAGACGCTGGTCAAGTACATCGACCGCTTCCTGATGTACTACATCCGCACCGCCGACCGGTTGCAGCGCACCGCCCCCTGGCTCGAGGCCCTCGACGGCGGCCTGGACCGGCTCAAGGAGGTCGTGATCGACGACAGCCTGGGGCTGGCCGCCGATTTCGAAGCCGACATGGCCCGCCACGTGGCCGGCTACCAGGACGAGTGGAAGGGCGTGCTCGACGATCCGGAGAAGCTGGCCCGCTTCAACTCCTTCGTCAACGCCCCCGGGGTCCCTGACCCCACCGTCAGTTTCCGCGAGCACCACGGCCGCAAGGTGCCGGTGCTGCTCGGCGAACCGTCCATGCCGGCTCCGGCCGGATCGATCTCCGGTGAGGAGTAAACAGCCATGACCCTCAACTTCGACCTGCACCGCTGGACCCGGGACTGGACCGCGGCCTGCCACATCTCGGCGCTCGAACCGCTTCGCGGGGTGGCTGTGCTGCTGCCGGACAACGCTCAGGTGGCGCTGTTCCGTCTCGCCGACGACTCGCTCCGCGCCGTGGGCAACATCGACCCGATCGGCCGCGCCGCCGTCCTCTCCCGCGGCATCGTCGGCGACCGGGCCGGCTTCCCGGTGGTGCAGTCCCCGCTCAAGAAGCAGGCCTTCAGTCTCCTCGACGGCCGCTGCCTCGACGCCGACGGTGTGCGGATTCCGGTGTACGGCACCAGAATCGGTCTGGACGGCACGGTCTTCGTCGCCAACTCCCCGGAGATCCGGTTCGGCTACCGTCCGGCGCCGCCGACCCTCGATCCCGACTCCGCGGTGGTCGCGTCATGACCGCCGGCACGCTGCTCGTGGCACACGGTACCCGCAATCCGGCGGGCGTCTCCATGATCGGCGATCTGGCCCAGCTGATGTCGCGACAGCTCCGGCATCCGGTGCGGGTGGCCTTTGTCGACGTCCTCGGCCCGAGCCCCTCGCAGGTGCTCACGGAGCTGCCCGACGACCAGCACATCGCGGTGGTTCCGGCCTTCCTGGCCCGCGGCTATCACGTGCGCGCCGACATCCCCGGCCATCTCGCCGACGCCGCACATCCGCGGGCGACGGTGAGCCGGGCGCTCGGGCCGTCACCGGTGCTCGCCGAGGTGCTCGCCCACCGTCTCGCCGCCGCCGGATACCGTCCCGGCGACACCGTGGTGCTGGCCGCCGCGGGATCCTCGGATGCGCGGGCGGTGCGCGACGTCGAGTCGGCGGCCGGTGACCTGCAGCGCTGCCTCGGCACCCAGGTGCGGATCGGCTTCGCCGCCCCCGCCGCCGACGGCTCCGGGTATCCGGCCGTCGCCGAGGTGGTGGCCGGCCTGCGCACCCGCGGTCCTGGCCGGATCGCCGTGGCGTCCTACCTTCTGGCCGACGGGCTCTTCCAGCGCCGTCTCCATGACTGCGGCGCCGACGTCGTCGCCGCTCCACTCGGACTGCACCCGCGGATCGTCGACCTGGCCTGCGCCCGGTCCCGATCCACCTCGCCGGGCCTGCGGGCGGCCGCCGAGTGGACTCCCCGGCTGGCGGCTTCGAGCTGATACCTCCGCCGGCCGGGGCAGAGCTGAAACGACGGGCGCCCGCCGATGATCCTCGCAGGATCGTCGGCGGGCGCCCCTCGTCGCAGTCGTCCCGGCGCCGCAGTCGTCCCCGTCGTCGCAGTCGTCCCCGTCGCCGCAGTCCCCCGTCGGCTCAGACGGCGAGCCGGTACCCCCGTTTGACCACGGTGGCGATCAGCTCCCGGACTCCCAGCGCACCGCGCAGCCGGCCGATCGCCACCTCGACGGCGTGCGGATCATCGCCGGCGGCCGGCAGCACGGTGAGCAGGTCCTCCCGCGAGAGCACCTCCCCGGGCCGCTCGGCGAGCGCTTTGAGCAGTGCCAGCGAGGTGGCCGAGAGGTCGACCACCGCACCGTCGACCACCACGGAGCCGGCCCGGACACCGAGTGCGTGCCCGGCCACGTCGAGCTCCGGACGACGGCGCGGCAGATCGTCGGCCACCAACCTGGCCAGCGCCCCCAGACGCATCCGGTCGGGTTGCACGCTGGCGATGCCGATGTCCTCGAGCGGCGCCGCGGTCACCGGGCCCACGCAGTAGACGACCACCGTCTCGGCGAGCGCCTCCCGCAACGGGCCGGCCAGCCCGATCCCCTCCGCACGCAGCAGCACCGAGGCCACCGCCGGCGCGGAGGTGAAGGTGATCGCGTCCACCTCGCCGGCGCAGACCCCGGTGATCAGGGCGTCGAGCGGCGCCGGATCGTCGGGGGCCTTCCAGCGGTACACCGGCACGCCCACCACATCGGCGCCGAGATCGATCAGTCCGTCGACGAAACCCGGGTTGGGATCCCACTCATCGGTGGCGCCGTGCAGCTGCACCGCCACCCGCAGGCCGGCCAGATCGTCGCCCTGCAGATGCGAGAGCACCTCGGCCGAGGACTCGGACTGCGGGGACCATTCCTCGCGCAGTCCGGCCGCGCGCAGCGCCCCGGTCGCCTTGGGTCCGCGCGAGATCACCCGCGCGCCGGCGAAGGCCGCCAGCAGATCGTCGGCCAGCCCCCAGCCGTCGGCGGCTTCGATCCAGCCGCGGAAACCGATCCCTGTGGTGGCGATCAGCATGTCGGGCGGGTCGGCGATCAGCGCATCGGTGATCTGGCGCAGGCCGTCGTCGTCGGGCAGCGGCACCATGGTGATGGCGGCGGCCGAACGCACGCGAGCACCGCGCCGCTGGAGCAGCGCGGTGAACTCGTCGGCCCGACGGGCAGCCGTGATGGCAACGGTGAACCCCGCCAGCGAGGGCGGGGTCGACCGTTCGGCGCTGCTCGTCATGAACCCAGTTTCGCAGATGCCGCGGGCGCAGGATCGGAGACGGCCGGTGCATCCTTGGGAACCGCCAGGTACACCCGCCAGGTGACCAGCGCGGCGATCGCATAGAAGACGGCGAACACCACGAAGGCGGCGGTGGCGGTGCCGCTGGCCGAGTACGACTGGCGCAGCACCAGGTTGATGCCCACTCCGCCGAGACCGCCGACCGCGCCGGCGATACCGATCACCGCACCGGACATCGACCGCGAGTACGCGGTACGGCCGGCCTCGTCGAGCGGCAGCGAACGGGAGGCGGCGTCGAAGATCGACGGGATCATCTTGTAGACCGAGCCGTTGCCCATCCCCGACAGCAGGAACAGGATGATGAAGCCGACCACCGCGATCCCGATCGATCCGGATCCGGCGAGCAGGATCACGCCCGCACCGATCATGCCCACGAAGACCAGCAGGGTCACCACGCTGCCGCCGAAGCGATCGGCGAGCTTGCCTCCGTACACCCGGCTGATGGAGCCGAGCAGCGGGCCGATGAACGCGATCTGCGCGGCGTGCAGCGAGGCGTCGGCGGCGCTCTGGCCCTGATCGCGGAAGTTGACCGCCAGCATCTGGCCGAAGGCGAACGAGAAGCCGATGAACGAGCCGAAGGTACCGATGTACAGCAGCGCGATCACCCAGGTGTGCTTGTTGCGCACCGCGGCCCGCATAGCCTGCAGATCCACGCCGGGGCCGTCCACGTTGTCCATGAACAAGGCCGCACCGACGGCGGCGATCACCAGTGCCACCAGGTAGAAGGCACAGACCCAGTACGGCTCGCGGTTGCCCGCCAAGGCGATCACCAGCAGCCCCAGCAACTGGACGGCCGGCACCCCCAGGTTGCCGCCGCCGGCGTTCAGGCCCAGCGCCCAGCCCTTGAGCCGCTGCGGATAGAAGTTGTTGATGTTGGTCATCGACGAGGCGAAGTTACCGCCGCCGACACCGGTGAGCGCGGCGACCACCAGGTACATCCACAGCGGCTGTCCCGGATTGGCCAGCAGCACGATGGTGGCGACCACCGGGACGATCAGCACGGCCGCGGAGAAGACCGTCCAGTTGCGGCCGCCGAAACGGCTGGTCGCCATGGTGTACGGCAGACGCAGCAGCGAGCCGGCGAGGGTGGCGACGGCGCCGATCAGGAACTTGTCCCCGAGCGAGATGCCGTAGACGTCGGTGGGCATGAACAGCACCATCACCGACCACAACGACCACACCGAGAAGCCGACGTGTTCGGCCAGCACCGACCAGATCAGGTTGCGCCGGGCGATCGCCGATCCGCCGTTGTTCCACGCTTCGACGTCCTCGGGGTCCCAGTCGGTGAGGGTGTGAGATCTCTTGAGCCGCACGGTGTCGCTCCTTCATTTCGCTTCGCTGGACTGCGCCGGGTTGTCCCCAAACTAGGGGTGTTGTGTTTCCCGGCCCGCCCGCAGCGGTCACCGCAAGGTAATCAGATGCTCACCGGAGGCCGGACGACGGTGTGAGAAGCGGGTATCCGCGGTGCCGCAGGTCACAGCGGCGGCGCGGTCAGGAGCTGATCGCCGGCATCCAGCGGCTGCGCATGCCGATCAGCACGATCACCGACAGCACCACCAGGCCCACGGCCATGGCGATCGCGGACTCTTCGTCACGCTGCAGCGACAGATAGATCGCGAGCGGCATGGTCTGGGTGACGCCTTCGACGTTGCCGGCGAAGGTGACGGTGGCGCCGAACTCGCCGAGCGCCCGCGCGAAGCACATCACCGCGCCGGCGAAGATGCCCGGCCGGATCTCCGGCAGAGTGATGCGCAGAAAGGTGGTGAGCTTGCTCGCGCCCAGGGTGTAGGCCGACTCCTCGGCCTCGATGCTGCGCGCCCGCAGTGCCGCCTCCACGCTGACTACCAGGAAGGGCATGGCGACCACCAGCTGCGCGATCACCACCGCCCAGAACGTGTAGGTGGGCGTCCAGCCGAACCAGGCGTCGAGGTATTGGCCGAGCAGTCCTCGCCGGCCGAGCAGCGTCAGCAGGGCGGTGCCGATCACCACCGGCGGCATCACCATCGGAATCACCACCAGCAGCCGCACGTAGCGGGCGAAGCGGGCCTCGCCGTTGGCCAGCAGCGCCGACAGCGGCACCCCCAGCAGCAGGGCGAAGACGGTGGCCAGGGCCGCAGCGCCCAGCGACAGGCCCAGCGCCGACAGGGCGGTCCGGGTGGTGAGCAGGCTGACGATACGATCCCACGGCGCGGCCCAGGCGAGCGCGATCAGCGGGGCGATGATGACCGCCACGCCGAGTGCCCCCAGCCCGGTCAGCGCCGTGGGAAGTCGTTTCACCGGAACGGAATTCGTCCGCAGAGGGTCACGGCGTGCCGAAACCGGCGTCCGTGAGGATCTTCTTGCCCTGCTCGGACGTCAGCAGTTCCACGAACTCCCGGCCGGAGTCCGAGAGTGAGGCCGCCGGATACTCGTTCACCGGGGCGTCCGGAATCTCGATGATCTCCACCTTGTCGCCGGCCGAGGCCGCATCGGTCTGGTACACCAGGGCCGCATCGGCCTCGCCGCTGGTCACCGAGCCCAGTGCGGCCCGCACGTCCACGGCGCGGCTGACCGGATGCGCCTGTCCGCCGATCGCGGTGATCGCCTTCTCCGCGGCCCGTCCGCACGGCACCTCGCTGGCGCAGATCACCGAACGGTTCCCGGCCTGGGTGAAGAAGTCGAGCCCGGTCACCTCGCCCGGGTTGCCCTTCGGCACCACGATCACCAGCTTGTTGGTGGCGACGATCACCGGGTCGGAGACCAGGCCGTCCTGCACCGCCTGGTCCATGGTGGTGGTGTCGGCGGTGATCAGCACATCGGCCGGGGCGCCGGACTTGAGCCGCTGCACCAGCGCCGAGGAGGCGGCGGCGTCCACCTTGACGTCGGTACCGTCGTGGCTGTCCCGGTACGCATCGGAGAGGGGATCCATCACGTCCACGAGCGAGGCCGCCGCCATCACCCGCAGCGTTCCGCCGTTGTCGTCGTCCGACGAGCACGCGGTGACCGCACCCGCGGTCAGGGTCAGTGCGGCCATGGCCGCCGTCGCTGCGAATACCTTGCGCCACTTCATGTTCGTCACTCCTGGATCGATGGGCGCGGACGAATCAGCCGCCCGCGAAGGGCGGGAGTAAGTCTACGACAGCGCCGATCCGATCACCGGGTTCCCGGCGCATCTCCTCCCCGTCGAGCACAGTGCTGACCTGTGCGAGCGCACCCGCCCGTTCACCGTGGCGCGCCGCCACGGCCGCGCGCAGCCCGGCGACCGTGGCCGTGGTCAGACGCAGTTCCTCACGACGGCAGCCGGTGCGGTCGACGAGGCCGGCGAAATACGTCACGGTCACCGTGTGCTCAGCCACCGATGGCTCCCATCGACCGCCTCGGATGTGCCAGCACCGCAGCGGGCTGGTGGCCGGCGGATTTACGCCAGGTGACGGCGCGCCAGGCCCGGGCGAGATCGGCATCATCACCGCCGGAACGCAGTACGGCCCGCAGGTCGATCTCGTCGTCGGAGAACAGGCACGGTCGCACCCGGCCCTCGGCGGTGATCCGGGTGCGGTCGCAGGTACCGCAGAAAGACCGGCTCATCGAGGCGATGATGCCGACGGTGCCCGGTCCCCCGTCGACCTGCCAGAGTTCGGCCGGGGCGCCGGGATCGTCGCGGCCGACGGGCGTCAGGTCGTGGTACTCGCCGAGGACAGCCAGCACCTCGGCCGCAGTCACATAGGTGCGGGCGTCCCAGGTCGCGTCCGCATCCAGCGGCATCGCCTCGATGAATCGCAGACGCAGCCCCCGATCCAGGCACCATCTCAGCAGTTCCGGTGCGCGAGAAAGGGTTTCACGCAGGGCGACGGCGTTGATCTTCACCGGCTGCAGACCGGCGGCGACGGCGGCGTCGATCCCGGCGATCACATCGCCGAGCCGGTCGCGCCGGGTGATCGTCGCGAACTGTGCGGGGTCGACGGTGTCGAGGGAGATGTTGATCCGGCTCAGCCCGGCCGCCGCCAGAGCCGTTGCGCGCCGGGCCAGGCCGATGCCGTTGGTGGTCAGCGCGATCGGCAGGTGCTCGTGGTGCTCGCGGATCGCGGCCACCAGCTGCTCGAGGTCTTTGCGGACCAGGGGTTCGCCGCCGGTGAGCCGGATCTCCTCGATCCCCAGCTCGCCCACGCCCACGTCCACCAGTCGCACCACCTCGTCCGCCGAGAGCAGCTCCTCGCGCGGCATCAGCGGCAGGCCTTCGGCGGGCATGCAGTAGTGGCAGCGGAGCGTGCAGGCCTGGGTCAGCGAGATCCGCAGGTCGCGGGCGCGCCGGCCGTGGGAATCGACCAGTCCGGGAGTCGCCGTCAGCGCCGAACGGACCGTCTCCCCCGAGGCGGTGTCCGTGTGCGGGCCGACGACAACGTTCACACTCCCAGGCTAGCAACGCGCACCGCCGATCGCGGGCTGTTGCCCGGCGGTGAGCCGTTAGGCTGGACGGTGTGAATCGTCGCCCGATAGCCGACCATCGTGCCGCCGTCGCCGCCGTTCTCGACGCTCTCGGCGCTCGCCGCGAAGCCGAGACGCTGCCGGTCGGCGCGGCGCTGGGCCGGGTCACTGCTCGCGACGTCACCGCTCCGGTGACGCTTCCGCCGTTCGCGAATTCGGCGATGGACGGGTTCGCCGTCCGGGTCGCCGACCTCGACGGCACCGCGTCCGTGCAGGTGGCCGGCCGGATCTTTGCCGGCGACGTGCAGCGACGGACGCTGCCGCCGGGTGCGGCGATGGCCATCATGACCGGCGCCCCGCTGCCGGACGGGGCCGACGCGGTGATCCAGGTGGAGCACTCCGTCGAGCAGGACGGCCGGGTGCGCTTCGACCGGCTGCCGTCGGCCGGCGAGTTCGTCCGCTCCCCCGGCGAGGACGTGAGCTCCGGCGAGCCGGTGGTGACCGAGAACACTGTGCTGGCGGCCCGGCACCTCGGTGCGCTGGCGGCCTGCGGCGTCGGCGAGGTCGACGTGGTCCGCCGGCCCGTGGTCGCCGTGATCTCCACCGGCAGCGAACTGGTCCCACCCGGCACGCCGCTGCAGCCGGGCCAGATCTATGAATCCAATGCCGTCACGCTGGCCGCCCTCTGCCGGGCCAACGGCGCCGTCGTCGGCTCGGCCGGTTGCGCCGGGGACGAGCCGGGAGCGCTGGCCACCGCCCTCGACCGGGCCGTCGACGGGGCCGACCTGGTGCTCACCTCGGGCGGGATCTCGATGGGCGAACGCGAGCCGGTACGGCAGACCCTGGCGGGCACCGGTGAGTTCGGCCCGGTGGCCATGCAGCCCGGCGGACCGCAGGGCATCGCCGAGTGGAAGGGCGTCCCGGTGTGCTGCTTCCCGGGGAACCCGGTGAGCGTGCTGGTCTCGTTCGAGGTGCTGCTGCGCGACTCCCTGCGCGCGCTGAGCGGACTGCCGCCGATTCCCACCGAGCGCGGCCGGCTGACGGCTCCGCTGACCTCGGTGCCCGGCAAGACGCAGTTCCGGCGCGGCTACCGGACGTCCGGCGGGGTGGTCGCACACGGCGGGCCGGGCAGCCACCTGGCGGTCACGGCGGCCGCCGCCGACGTCCTGATCGAGATCGACGCGGAGGTCACCGAACTGCCCGCGGGTGCGGAGGTGACCCTGTGGCCGATGAGCTGAATCCGGATCCCGGGCCGGCCGGGCTGACCCATCTGCGTGCCGACGGGACTGCGGCCATGGTGGACGTGGGCGGCAAACCGGTCACAGCCCGCACCGCGGTGGCCCGCGGCGTCTTCGTCACCACTGCTGCGGTGATCGACGCGATCCGCGGCGGTGCCGCGCCCAAGGGCGATGTGCTGGCCACGGCCCGCATCGCCGGCATCGCCGGGGCCAAACGCACCTCGGAGCTCATCCCGCTGTGCCATCCGCTGCCGCTGTCCAAGGTGGCCGTCGACTTCGAGCTGGGCGCGGACCGGATCGAGATCACCGCCACCGCCTCGACCACCGGACGGACCGGGGTGGAGATGGAGGCGCTCACCGCGGTCACCGTCGCCGGCCTGACCCTGCACGACATGGTCAAGGCGCTCGATCCGGCCGGACAGCTCACCGAGGTGGGACTGCACCAGAAAACCGGTGGGCGGCACGGCCATTGGGAACGGGAGAGCTTTCTCGCCGAGCGCGCCGCACACGCACCGGAGACCGCCGCCGCCGACAACGTGCCGCTGCATCCCGGCCGCCGGGCCGTCGTGCTGGTCGTCTCCACCGGAAGCGCACAGGGACGCCGCACCGACCGGACCGGTCCGGTGATCGCCGAGTGGCTCACCGCGCAGGGGCTGACCGTGCAGCGCGTTCAGGTGGTGGCCGACGCCGACTTCCCCGCGGCGCTGAGCGCCGCACTGGCCGATCGGCCGGCTGTTCTGATCACCACCGGCGGCACCGGCCCGACCCGCGACGACCGGGTTCCCGAGGCCGCCGCCGCCGTACTGACCGTCCCGATCCCCGGCATCGCCGAGGCGATGCGGGCCCGAGGTCTGGACGCGACCCCGCTCGCGTCCCTCAGCCGCGGCGTGGCGGGACTGGCCGGCGGCACCTTCCTGGCGACGCTGCCCGGATCCACCGGCGGCGTGCGCGACGGACTGGCCGTCTTGGGTCCCGTCGTCGCCCATCTGCTCGAACTCGCCGACGGCACCGAGCATGCGGGAGACGAGCACCATGTCTGACCCGGACCCGATCAGCGAGCACCCGCTGGACGTGCGCGCCGTGGAACGCGCGGTGCTCACCGATGCCGACGGCGCCCTGGTCACGTTCACCGGCGTGGTCCGCGACCACCACGGCGGCCGCCGGGTGAGCGCGCTCAGCTATCACGCGCATCCGCAGGCCGGCCGCTTTCTCACCGAGGTGCTCGAACGGCACCGTACCGACGACGTCCGGGTGGCCGGTGTGCACCGGATCGGCGATCTGGCGATCGGCGAACTGGCGGTGGTGGTCTGTGTGGCCGCTCCGCACCGGGGCGAGGCCTTCGAGATCTGTGCGCGGGTGATCGACGAGATCAAGACCGGCGTTCCCATCTGGAAGCACGAGACCTACGCCGACGGCGACACCGCCTGGGTGAACGCCTGCGAGTGAGCCCGCCCACCGCCCGCACCGGGGCGGTTTTCGGTTGACAGGCGCCTGACAGCTGCGGCCAAGGCCCCCGCCAGTTCCGCCCCATACCTTCGTTCTTGTCGGCAACGAGATGAGACACGTTGCCACCCAACGACTTCGGTTGTTGGACGTGATAACGAAGGAGCAGAGCATGGCACATCGGAACCCGCAGAACAACCGCAACGGCCACCGGCAGCAGCAGCCCCACCGGCGCCGGCGGGTTCGCACCTGGGATCGCCGCCAGCACCGCTGGATCTGGCAGTGGGTCTGACCACACTGCCGTGAAGAGGCCGACGGATCCGCCATCCCCGACTGGCGGATCCGTCGGCATCGCGCATCCTCCACCCGTCCCTGCCGCAGCTGAGAAGAGGCCCCGGTGACCCTGCTGACCGCCGCCACCCGTTTCGCGCCCGACGTGCGCGGTTCCCGTCTGTTGCTGACCCTGGCCGCACTGGCGATGATCGGTGCCGCCGCCCTCGACGCTTACGGCGTCTTCGTGCTGTCCGACCTGGTCGACGGCACGCTCGACGCCGACGGCTGGGGAGCTGTGGCCGGGCTCGGCGCCGTCTGGCTGGCGGTGACCGCGGCCTCCGCGGCC
>NZ_JBJURU010000001.1:515934-524844 GCF_046098115.1 Gordonia sp. VNK21
CCATGCCACGGCAAGCTCGTGGAGCCACTCTTTCGCCGGCCGGACGCCTACGCGCACTATCGACTCGCGCGAGTGGGCCGCCGGCGGCACCACCAGCGCCTGGTGCGGCCACTTGCACTGGTCCCGCGGCAGCCGTAGCCACTCGTGGCGCGCAAGGTGCCGCGCGTGCAGGTCGCCCACGAGCGACTAGCCCAGGCCCAGTCTGTACCACGAGCAGAGGGCGTACGAGCCACGGCAGCCGCTCAAGCTCGTCTACCCGCTGCTGCCCTGGGTTCTGCCGGTCAGGCAGCGCGTGCGGCGGCCACCTAGGCCCGTCGCAGCGGTCCTTCCACGGCGGCCGGTCAGGGCGGTGCGGCGCCGACTCCCTGCGCTCGCCCCAGCGCAGGTCTGGAGCCCGGGCGTAGCGGAGCCGCTACGGCCCCTAGCCCTGCCAGTCATGCCGCCGCCGCCGGAGCCCTTGGGCCAGCAGCGCCCAGCCCGGCCACGGCGGCCACCACTAGTCTTGTCGGCCGGCTAGCCGGTCACGCCGCGAGTCGCGGCGCCCCTTCAGCCGCAGCCGGTGGTGGACTTGCGCGACGTGCCAGTCGGGGACGCGCCACTCGGTGAGCCGCTAGTGGCCTGGCCCGCCGGGTGAGCGCGCTCAGCTATCACGCGCATCCGCAGGCCGGCCGCTTTCTCACCGAGGTGCTCGAACGGCACCGTACCGCCGACGTCCGGGTGGCCGGTGTGCACCGGATCGGCGATCTGGCGATCGGCGAACTGGCGGTGGTGGTCTGTGTGGCCGCTCCGCACCGGGGCGAGGCCTTCGAGATCTGTGCGCGGGTGATCGACGAGATCAAGACCGGCGTTCCCATCTGGAAGCACGAGACCTACGCCGACGGCGACACCGCCTGGGTGAACGCCTGCGATTGAGCCCGCCCACCGCCCGCACCGGGGCGGTTTTCGGTTGACAGGCGCCTGACAGCTGCGGCCAAGGCCCCCGCCAGTTCCGCCCCATACCTTCGTTCTTGTCGGCAACGAGATGAGACACGTTGCCACCCAACGACTTCGGTTGTTGGACGTGATAACGAAGGAGCAGAGCATGGCACATCGGAACCCGCAGAACAACCGCAACGGCCACCGGCAGCAGCAGCCCCACCGGCGCCGGCGGGTTCGCACCTGGGATCGCCGCCAGCACCGCTGGATCTGGCAGTGGGTCTGACCACACTGCCGTGAAGAGGCCGACGGATCCGCCATCCCCGACTGGCGGATCCGTCGGCATCGCGCATCCTCCACCCGTCCCTGCCGCAGCTGAGAAGAGGCCCCGGTGACCCTGCTGACCGCCGCCACCCGTTTCGCGCCCGACGTGCGCGGTTCCCGTCTGTTGCTGACCCTGGCCGCACTGGCGATGATCGGTGCCGCCGCCCTCGACGCTTACGGCGTCTTCGTGCTGTCCGACCTGGTCGACGGCACGCTCGACGCCGACGGCTGGGGAGCTGTGGCCGGGCTCGGCGCCGTCTGGCTGGCGGTGACCGCGGCCTCCGCGGCCGCCGACTGGGCGGGCACCATGGCCGCCACCACCGCCTCGGAGTCGATCGTGCTGCGCCTGCGGACCCGGGTCTTCGCACGGGTGCAGAAGCTGGCGCCGGTGAGCGTGCGACGGCGCGGGGTGGGCGATCTGGTGGTCCGCCTGTCCGGCGACGTCGAGGCCGTCGAACATCTCGTCTCGTCCGGACTGCTGTCCCTGGTGCTGGCCGGGGTGAACATCATCGGTCTGCTGGTGGTGGCCTTCGTCATGAACCCGATCGTGGCGGGAGTCGCGCTGGCGGCCGCACCGGCACTCTGGTTGCTCTCCGCGGCGTTCCGGCACCGGCAGAGCCGGGCCACCACCGACGAACGCGAGGCCAGCAGCAGCATCGCCGACGCCATCACCACTGCGCTGTCCGGGCACGAGACCACCGTCGCCTACAACCAGGAGGAGCAGGAGTCGCGTGCGCTGCGGCGTCAGGGCCGGCGGTGGGCGCGCGCCCGCATCTCCGAGACCCGGGTCGAGGCCGGTTTCGGCGCCGTGATGAGCCTGGCCGAGGTGGTGGTGACCATGATCGTCACCCTCACCGCCGTGTGGCAGGTGCGGGCCGGTGCGCTGAGCACCGGCGAGCTGGTCGCCCTGACCGGCTACCTCGGCATGCTCTATCCGCGGCTGCAGGAACTCGCCGAGCTGCGGCTGACGGTCGCCTCGACGGTGGTCAGCGCGCAGCGGTTGGCCGAGGTCCTCGACGAGCCCTCCCATCTGGTGGACGCCCCCGGGGCGCCGTCGCTGCCTCCGGTCAGCGGCGAGGTGCAGGTGCGCGGGCTGCGTTTTCAGCGCGGCGGCCGGGCGGTGCTCGACGGCGCCGATCTGACCCTGTCACCGAACCGGATCACCGCGCTGACCGGACCGAGCGGGGCCGGGAAGTCCAGTCTGGCCGCGCTGCTGACCCGGATGGAGCGCCCCGATGCGGGCAGCATTCTGGTCGACGGACACGACCTGTCGGCGGTGACCGGTGCGTCGGTGCGCGAGCGGGTCACCGTCCTGCCGCAGACTCCGGTGATCAAGCCGGCGACCGTCGCCGAGAACCTGGCCTACGGCCGGCCGTCGGCGAGTGAGGAGGAGATCGTCGCCGCGGCGGTGGCGGCCGGCGCCGACGGCTTCATCCGCCGGCTCCCCGACGGCTACCGGACGGTGCTCGACGGCGAGGGACTCGAGCTCTCCGGCGGTCAGCGGCAGCGGCTGTCGATCGCCCGGGCGCTGCTCCGGGACACTCCGGTGCTGATCCTGGACGAGCCCTCCGCCGCCCTCGACGATCAGACCGTCGAGCAGTTGCTGCCGGCCCTGCGTCTGGCGGCCACGGGCCGGACCACGCTGCTGATCACCCACGATGCCCGGCTGCTGCCGCTCGCCGACGAGGTGGCGGTGCTGCGCGACGGACGGGTGCACACCGCATCCGGCCCGGCGGCACCGCCGTCGCCGGCACTGCTGGCCGGTCAGGGCAAGCGGTACACGCCGAGAGCGGAGTCGACGATGGTGCCCAGGTAGAGCACGCCGTCCCGTTCGGCCACGGAGGTGACGAAGGCGAAGTCCACGCCGGACAGCCGAACGTCGTGCACGATCTCGCCGTCGAAGTCGATGCCGAGCACCCAGGCCGAGTTCTCCGGATCGGGCCCGAGTCGCTCGGGGACCTTGGCCAGCACCCGGCGCGCCCGCGGCGGAAGTTTGAGGATGCCTTCGAGGACACTGTTGCGCGGCGTGGCCAGTGCACACCAGATCAGCCCGTCGCTGCCCACCGACAGGTTGTCCGGGTAACCGGGGAGCCCGTAGACGAAGACGTCCGACTCCCCCGCGGTGTCACCGGTGAGCCACACCCGGGCGATCCGGGAGGCGCCGGTCTCGGCGACCAGCAGATACGACTCGTCGGGGGCGAGCACCACACCGTTGGCGAACTGCAGATCGTCGCGCAGGACGGCGACGGTGCCGTCCGGGCTCAGGCTCATCAGCCGCCCGGTGGCCGAGTGCTCGATGATGTCGCTGCGCCAGCGGTCGATGGTGTAGCGCTGACTCGACGCGGTGAAGTAGATGGTGCCGTCCGAGGCGGCCACCGCATTGCTGGCGAACCGCAGGGGCCGGCCGTCGATCTCGTCGACCAGCACGGTGGGCCGGCCCTGTCCGGCGGGCAGTCGGAGCAGCCCGCGATCGTGGTCGCAGATCAGAATCGAGCCGTCCGGTTCGGCCTCGAGTCCGAGCAGATGACCGGCGGTGTCGGCGAGCACCTCCACCTCGTCCGTGGACGGATCCACCGCCAGCAGCCGACCGTCGTCCAATCCGGTGATCAGTCTGCCGTCGGGCAGCACCACCACATCCTCGGGACCCTTGCCGGGGAGCGCGATACGCCGAAACTCATCCACAGCCCCTTTCATATCAGCAATCCGGACATCGCGCCGAGGTCGTCGGCCGATACATGCGGGTACCGGCCACCGTGCGCGGAACTTCGGGACCAAGGACCCACACACGCCGCCCCGCCGCCGCGGTGCTCACCTCGCGCCCATACGCACTCGATTGCATATGATCTCTGTTGCATAGTGCCGAGTTGCACGGATATAGTCCGGATATGGCCCTTGAACACGCCATCCTGGTGTCGCTCGCCGAGCGCCCCGGCACCGGATATGAGATCGGACAGCAGTTCCAGCGTTCGATCGGCTACTTCTGGTCGGCGACGCATCAGCAGATCTATCGGACGCTCAAGAAGCTGCACGCCGACGGTCTGGTCACGTACGAGTCGATCGCCCAGGACGGCCGCCCGGACAAGAAGGTCTACACCGTCTCCGCGGCCGGCCGGGAGCTGCTGGCCGACTGGGCGAACAGCCCCACCCCGGTGATGCCGCTGCGCAGCGATCTGGGTGTGAAGCTCCGCGCCGCCGAGTTCGGCGATCTGGCCGCGATGATCGGCGAGCTGAAGGCCCACCGGGACGCCCTGCAGGAGCAGCTGAGCCTGTACGAGCGATTCGATGCCGACTACTACCCCGAGCCGGACGCACTGACCGGCCGCAAGCTGCACCAGTACCTGGTGCTGCGCGGCGGCATCAAGGCCGCAGCCACCAACATCGAGTGGATCGACGAGGTCATCGTCGGCCTGCAGCGCGAGCTCGACGACCAGAGCCAGCCGCCAGGCTGAGTCAGACGGAGGCGCCGAATCGGACGTCACCGAAAGCCATCCGAAAGTTTTGTCCGCCAACGGATCCGGCAGGGATCCATGACCAGAGAGGTCGCGCCATGTCAGCCCCGACGGCCGAGCCCAACACCTACTACCCCAGACTCTTCGAGCCGCTGCAGATCGGCGGGACCACGCTGCGCAACCGCTTGGTGATGGGTTCCATGCACACCGGTCTGGAGGACCGGGTGTGGGACACCCCCAAGCTGGCGGCCTACTACGCCGAACGCGCCCGCGGCGGCGTCGGCCTGATCATCACCGGCGGATTCGGCGTGAGCCGCGGAGGTCTGCTGCTGCCCTTCGCCGGCAAGATGACCAACCACGCCGACGTGCTGCGGCACCGGCCGATCACCAAGGCCGTGCACGACGAGGGCGGCAAGATCTGCCTGCAGCTGATCCACGCCGGACGCTACGGCTACACCCCGGTCAAGGTGGCCGCCGGCAGTGAGCCGTCGCCGATCCACCCGTTCAAGCACCTGCAGATGACCGAGCAGATCATCTGGCACACGATCCGCGCCTTCGGCGAGGCCGCCAAACTGGCCCGGCGCGCCGGCTACGACGCGATCGAGTTGATGGGCGGCGAGGGCTACCTGATCAACCAGTTCCTGTGCCCGCATACCAACGACCGCACCGACAAGTGGGGCGGATCCACCGAGAACCGGCAGCGGTTCCTGCTCGAGATCGTCAAGGAGGTCCGCAAGCAGGTGCCGCGCGACTTCCCGGTGATTCTGCGTCAGTCGGTGGCCGACTTCGTCAAGGGCGGCCAGACCTTCGACGAAATCGCCTCGCTCGCACGGCAGGTCGAGCAGCTCGGCGTCGACGCGATCAACACCGACATCGGCTGGCATGAGGCGCCGGTGCCCACCATCGTCACCTCCGTGCCGCGTGGCGCCTTCGTCAAGTTCACCGAGCGGCTGCGCGACGTCGTCGACATTCCGCTGATCGCGTCCAACCGCATCAACACCCCGGAACTGGCCGAGGAGATTCTGCAGAACGGCCGGGTGGACGCCATCTCCATGGCCCGTCCGCTGCTGGCCGACCCGGACTTCGCCAACAAGGCGGCCAGTGGGCGTGCCGACGAGATCAACACCTGTATCGGCTGCAACCAGGCGTGCCTCGACCATGCCTTCGTCGGCAAGAAGGTGTCCTGCCTGCTCAATCCGCGGGCCGGCCGGGAGACGGTGCTCACCCTGGGCCAGACCCGCACCGCCAAGCGGATCGCGGTGATCGGCGCCGGTCCGGCCGGACTCTCGGCCGCCGTGGCAGCCGCCCAGCGCGGCCACCGGGTGGATTTGTTCGAGGGCTCGTCGTCGATCGGCGGACAGTTCTCCATCGCCGCCCGGATCCCCGGGAAGGAAGAGTTCAACGAGACCATCCGGTACTACACCCGTCAGCTCGAGGTGAACCACGTGACCCTGCACCTGGAGACCCGGGTCAACGCGCAGGACATCATCGACGGCGGCTTCGACCAGGTCATCATCGCCACCGGCGTGGTGCCGCGGGTGCCCGACATCGAGGGCATCGATCACCCGATGGTGGTCTCGTACGCCGACGCCGTGCTCGGCCGCAAGGAGATCGGCAAGCGGGTCGCGGTGATGGGGGCCGGCGGTATCGGCTTCGACGTCACCGAGTTCCTCACCACCGACGAGTCCCCCACCCTGAACCTCAAGGAATGGGAGCAGGAGTGGGGCGTCAGCGAGGACCTGGACAAGCCCGGCTTCCTCACCAAGCCCCGGCCGCTGCCGGCCACCCGGCAGGTCTACATGGTCCAGCGCAAGCCCGGCAGCCAGGGCAAGTCGCTCGGCAAGACCACCGGCTGGGTGCATCGGGCGACCGTCAAGATGAAGGGCGTCGAGCAGATCTCCGGGGCCACCTACGACAAGATCGACGATCAGGGCCTGCACCTCACGCTGCACGACAAGGAGGGCAACGAGACCGGCAAGCGCGTCCTCGAGGTGGACAACGTGGTGGTCTGCGCCGGCCAGGAGTCGGTGCGTGAGCTGATCGATCCGCTGGTCGCCGCCGGAGTCACCACGCACGTGATCGGCGGTGCCGACGAGGCCGGCGAGCTGGACGCCAAGCGTGCCATCCGGCAGGGCACCGAGGTGGCCGCCGGGCTGCCGTGACCCGTTAGGGCGGCGCCTGGGCACTGCCCGGCGCGCCCTGTCAGCGCGAGCACTGCGGCGGCGGTCCCTGTGAGGGACCGCCGCCGCAGTCCTGTCTCGTGCTGCCGCGATACCCGGCGCAGGCTCGCCGCCGAACCGATGTCGTAGGTGGGTCGTACTCTGAACTCAAGAAAAATAGTTCGAACATTTTAGCGATATGGGAACATAATACATCACATCATAGTTGAACTAGTAAGACAAGGCGCAGCACAGCCCGACCAGCACGATCAACGCACAACGAGATAGTCGGCACAGCACTTCGGGGGAGGTGAGCACGCGATGACGACCAGTATCGACGACACCAGCACAATGGTGCTGCCCGACGATCCGATCGCACTCCAAGCCCTGATCACCGCCGCGGTCGCCAAGCAAGCCAAGTTGACCCGCGCCGACTACTCCCGCTGCACCGACCGGCAGCTCACCGACCTCACCGAAGACCGCGAACGCGCCCGCCGCCTCATCAGCGCCGCCGACGCACCCCTCCTCGTCGAGATCAGTGACCGCGGCTCCTACCAGCAGGCCGGTGGAGCGAGCCTGGGCGGCTACCTCGTCGGCACCTTGCACCTCTCCGCCCCCGAAGCCCGCCGACGCCGTCTCCTGGCCGAAGCCGTCGGACAGTTCACCTCCATGACCGGCGAACCACTCCCACCACGCTGCCCGACCGCCGCCGAAGCGTTGAGTGCCGGCACGATCGGCGCCGACCACGTCACCGAAATCTTCAAAACCATGCAGAAAGTGCCGCATTCAGTTGATGTGGACCAACGTGCACGCGCCGAGGCAGATCTGACCGCCGCCGCCGTCACGCTCACTCCGGAACAGACGCGGATGGTCGGACACCGTCTGCTCTCCCTCCTCGACCCCGACGGGGAACTCGCCGACGACATCGACCGCCAACGCCGCCGGTCGCTGACGTTGTCGCCGCAGGATCAGCAGTTGATGACCAAGCTCCGTGGCTCGATCACCCCAGCCCTGCGCGGGCTCCTCGAGGTGGTCCTGACCAAATGGGCCGCACCCGGGATGAACAATCCCGACGACCCCGACAGCCCCACCGGACCGGTCGACACCGACGGTTTGGATCCCGAACTCCTCGATGCCGCCCGCCGGCGCGACCTACGTTCGGCCGGGCAACGGAACCACGACGCCCTGGTCGCCCTGTGCCGCTTCGCGCTCGGGCATGGGGCGCTCGGCGACCCGTCGCGGTTGCCGGCCGAATTCGTCGTCACCATCGACCACCAGGATTTGGCCGAGTTGGCCGGGACCGGGTACACCGCCACCGGCACCCACATCCCCGTCCCCGACCTGATCGATATGGCCGCCGACGCGACCTGGCACCTGGCCGTGTTCGCCCACCACTCGGCGGAAGTGCTGTACCTCGGGCGGTCACGGTTCGCCAACAAGGCCCAACGCCTGGCCCTGTTCGCAAGGGATCGCGGCTGCACCAGGCCGGGCTGTACGAGACCGTTCGCTCAATGCGAAGCCCACCACGCCGACCTCGACTACGCCGACGGCGGCACCACCGACATCAACAAACTCGGCGGCGCCTGCGGCGGCGACAACCGCCACGTCAGCACAGCCCCAGGCGACTGGGAAACCACCATCATCACCGACGGACCCGATCAAGGCCGGGTCGGCTGGCGCATCACCGGCACCGGACACGACTACACCGTCAACCCCATGCACCACATCGGACGCCGCACACCACACAATCCCCACTCACCACCAGAGGGGGCGTAACACGCCCCGCGGGCAGGCCGACCGGGAAGGCGATCTCAGCTCACCGACCGGTAGCCCGTACACACCGCCGCCGCGCTCTGCCACGACGCAGCGGACAGCGCCGCCGACCGTCGAGCTCGCCGGTCTCCGCCGCCGCCTAGGATCGAGCCATGGCACTTCCCACCCCGTCCCCCACCAGCCATGCCGTCGTCACCGGCGCATCGTCGGGCATCGGTATGGCTCGCGCGCGCGTGCTCGCCGGCCGCGGCCACAACCTGATCCTCGTCGCCCGCCGAGCCGAGATCCTC
>NZ_JBJURU010000001.1:524854-596376 GCF_046098115.1 Gordonia sp. VNK21
GGCGACGCAGCACCGTCTCGCGCCGCCGCCACACATGCCCGATGGCACACCGCCGCCGCGCTCTGCCACGACGCAGCGGACAGCGCCGCCGACCGTCGAGCTCGCCGGTCTCCGCCGCCGCCTAGGATCGAGCCATGGCACTTCCCACCCCGTCCCCCACCAGCCATGCCGTCGTCACCGGCGCATCGTCGGGCATCGGTATGGCTCTCGCGCGCGTGCTCGCCGGCCGCGGCCACAACCTGATCCTCGTCGCCCGCCGAGCCGAGATCCTCGAAGACCTGGCGGTGGAGCTGCGCACCCGCTGCCGCGTCGAGGTGGATGTGCGCGCCACCGACCTCTCCGATGCGCAGGCCACCGCGGCGCTGGCGGCCGAGCTCGCCGACCGGGAGATCTCGATCCTGTGCAACAACGCGGGAATCGCCACCTTCGGTCCGGTCGCCGAACTCGATCCCGGCTACGAGCGCGCCCAGGTGCTGCTGAACGTGAATGCGGTACACGATCTGACCCTGGCCGTGCTGCCGCAGATGGTCCGGCGCGGCGCGGGCGGCATTCTGATGGTGGGTTCGGCGGCCGGCAACATGCCGATCCCCAACAATGCGACGTATGCGGCCACCAAGGCGTTCGTCAATACGTTCAGTGAGTCGCTGCGCGGCGAACTGTCCGGTTCGGGTGTGCATGTGACGCTGCTCGCGCCGGGACCGGTGCGCACCGCCACGCCGAGCGCCGAGGAGGCCTCCGTCGTGGACAAGGCCGTGCCCGACTTCCTCTGGCATTCTTCGGACCGGGTCGCCACGATGAGTCTGGACGCTCTGGCGCGCAACAAGATGCGTGTGGTCCCGGGGGCGCTGTCCAAGGCGATGTCGGTGGCCGGCGGCTACAGTCCGCGCGGTGTGGTCGCGCCGATCGTCGGACGGTTCTACGCCAAGCTCGGGGACGGCGAGTAGCGGTCCGCGAGCCGGCCGGCGTTAGAGTCGGAAGTCGTGGAAGACAAACTCGTCTGGATCGACTGTGAGATGACCGGCCTGAACACCGGTACCGACAAGCTCATCGAGATCGCGGCTCTGGTGACCGACAGCGACCTCAATGTGCTCGGCGACGGCGTGGACGTGGTGATTCACGCCGACGACGATGCGCTGGCCGCGATGCCCGACGTGGTCGTGAAGATGCACGCTCAGTCGGGACTGACCGACGAGGTCCGGGCGTCGACGGTCACCGTCGCCGAAGCCGAGAAACTGGTGCTGGACTACCTGCGCGAGTATGTGCCCGGTGGCGGTGTGCCGCTGGCCGGCAACTCGATCGGCACCGACCGCGGCTTCATCGCCCGCGACATGCCCGAACTCGACGCCTTCCTGCACTACCGGATGGTGGACGTCAGCTCCATCAAAGAGCTCTGCCGGCGCTGGTATCCGGCCATCTACTTCGGCCAACCGGAGAAGGGCATGGCCCACCGCGCCCTGGCCGATATCCGCGAGTCCATCCGGGAACTCCGCTACTACCGCAAGGCGGCGTTCGTGGCGCAGCCTGGACCGGATGCGCAGGCTCTCACCGCGATCGTCGACGAGCTCGGGCCGGCCTGAACCACAGGTCGGTAATCCGATTGGCGATGCCGGTCCCCGACCGGCTAGAGTGGTCGTCGGCTCGTTAAACGGTGTGTGAACATCGTGGCCGACGCCGATGGTGAGTGTAGTTCAGTTGGTAGAGCACCAGGTTGTGATCCTGGCTGTCGCGGGTTCGAGTCCCGTCACTCACCCCGAGACGAGACGTCCCCGTTCTGCCCACATGCAGGACGGGGACGTCTCGCATCCCGGTCCGCACACAGGCTGCCGAGCCTTGTGACGGTCCTGGCGTCACAAGTTGCGGCACCTTTCGGCCGCCCTGCGCAGCTCGGTGCACTCAGGCGGGGTCGAAGCCCAGTTCGGCGGCGATGGTGCTGATCTTCCGCGCCAGCGAGGTGTCGGCGTCGGTGAGACCGCCGGTGGCGTGTGTGGTGAGCCGCAGGCCGACCACGGGATACTGGAAGTCGATGTCCGGGTGATGGTCGGCCTCCTCGGCCACCCCGACGATCCGGACCACGAACTCCAGCCCGGCGGTCATCGTGCCGGTCGCGAAGCGCGCGACCAAGGCGCTGTCTTCCACCGTCCACGGCGCGCCCGCGGCGACACCGGCCTGCTCTGCCGTCAACTCCTGATATCTGCCCATACCTCGAGGCTATCGCCGTTGCCAGCGAACTGACAGGGTGCGCACATGGCCACGGCAGCCCGGCGCGATGAACTGGGTGCCATGACCACCACAACGCTTCCCCGCCAACTGTCCGGAACCGTCCTCGTCGTCAGCGACGGCACAGACCGGTCCCACACCCTGATCGATACTCTGCTCGCCGACGACCGCCCGATCGCCGTGCTGGGTCGGCGGGCCCACGAGGTGGCGCCCTACCTGAACGCAGCACTCCGCGATCGAGTGTGGACCGTGATCGCCGATCCGGCCGACCCCGATCAGGTCACCGAGGTGATCGAGAAGGCCACCGACCGGCTCGGCCCGGTCTGTCTGATCGCCGATCCGTCGGGGCTGATCGTCGACGTCGACGGTGCCGACCAGAAGGTCGCCTGAACCGCGCGGAGCCCGGGGAGTCCGTGACTCCCGGGCTCCGTCGTCCCGGTCAGCGTCGTCCCGGTCAGCGTCGTCCCGGTCGGCATTGTCCCGGTCAGCGTTGTCCCGGTCAGCGCCAGCCCAGTTCCGGGGCGACGTGGGTGAGGATCGACTCGAGGACGTGCACGTTGTAGTCCACGCCGAGCTGATTGGGAACGGTCAGCAGCACGGTGTCGGCCGCGGCGATCGCCTCGTCGGCGCGCAACTGCTCGATCAGCTCGTCCGGTTCACCGGCGTAGCTCTTGCCGAACCGCGCCACTCCGCCGTCGATGTGGCCCACCTGGTCAGTGCTGTGCCGGTCGCGCCCGAAGTACGCCCGGTCCCGGTCGTCGGTGAGCGCGAAGATGCTGCGGCTCACCGAGACCCGCGGCTCGCGGTCGAATCCCTGCGCCCGCCATTCGTCGCGGAAGCGCTGGATCTGCTCGGCCTGCAGCTGATGGAAGGGCACGCCGGTGTCCTCGGTGAGCAGCGTCGAACTCATCAGGTTCATCCCCTGCCGTGCGGTCCATTCGGCGGTCGCCCGGCTGCCGGCGCCCCACCAGATCCGTTCGCGCAGTCCGGCCGAGTAGGGCTCCACGCGCAGCAGACCCGGCGGGTTGGGGAACATCGGCTGGGGATTGGGCTGCGCGAAGCCCTGCCCCTCAATCACTTTCAGGAAGACCTCGGAGTGACGGCGGGCCATGTCGGCGTCGGTCTCGCCCTCGGCCGGGGTGTAGCCGAAGTACTTGTAACCGTCGACCACCTGCTCGGGTGATCCCCGGGAGATGCCCAGTTGCAGGCGCCCGCCGGCGAGCAGGTCGGCCGCGCCCGCGTCCTCGGCCATGTACAGCGGGTTCTCATAGCTTATATCGCGGTTGCAACACTCGTTCACGTAAGCTTGGTTGCATGGTTGAACTGGTATCGCTGAGGAAGACGAACGAGGTCGCCGCGTACGTCCGCGCCTCGATGGATCGCAAGGGCGACCGGTGGACGGTCGAGACCCAGTTGCGGAAGATCAGGGCTCTCGCCGAGGCCAAGGACTGGGAGGTCGTCGAGGTCTACGACGACAACGCTGTGTCGGCGACGAAGAAGCGCCGCGCTGGCACCCGGTGGGCCGAGATGCTGGACGACGCCCGCGCGGGCAGGTTCTCGATGGTCGTCGCCGTGGACATGGACCGCCTCCTGCGCAGCACGAAGGACCTGAACACGCTGATCGACCTCGGCCTGCGCGTCGTCACCGTGGACGGCGAGATCGACCTCTCGACGGCGGACGGCGAGTTCCGGGCGACGATGCTCGCCGCTCTCGCGCGGTTCGAGGCGCGCCGCAAGGCGGAGCGTCAGATCAGGTCGAACGAGCGCCGCCGCGCCGAGGGCATCCCGGCGTCCTCCTGGAAGGCGTTCGGCTGGACGAGGGAGGGTGAGCTGATCGAGGCGGAGGCCGACGCCGTACGGCGGGCCTTCGATGCGTTCCTCGGCGAGCCGTCGCTGTCGATCCGTCGCATCCGCGAGGACCTGAACAGCGCCGGTCATCTGACCGCGCGCGGGTCGGCGTTCTCCGTCGATGCCGTGCGGTACCTGCTGGCGAACCCGCTCTACGCTGGCTACATCAAGCACTACGCCTCGGGCGAGCTGTACCCGGTGCAGGGCGACGCGTTCCCGCCCATCGTTGGCGAGCAGACGTGGCGGGCCGCGGTGGCAAAGCTGGAGGACAACGTGCGGAGGTCGGCGAGGCAGGGCAACCAGCCGAAGTACCTCCTGTCCACGATTGGCCTGTGCGGGAAGTGCGGCGCGACGCTCGTCTCGGGGACCAACAGCCGCAAGCAGCCGACGTACCGCTGCGGCGAGCAGTTCCACCTCACCCGCCAGCGCGAGCCCGTCGATGCGATGGTCACCGAGGCGGTGCTCACCCGCCTGTCGTCGGTGGACGTGCACGACCTCGTGATGCCGCAGGAGGACGACGGGCCGGACCGCGAGGCGCTGCTGACCGAGCGGAACGCTCTGGTCGAGCGCGTCAAGGAGCTGAGCCCGCTGCTGCTGGACGTGCGCCAGCCCGTCCTGGAGATCACGGAGGCGATCAGGGGCGGAAAGGCCCGCATCGACCAGATCGACGCGGAGATACTCGACCGCTCGGTGTCGGTGGCGGCGAAGCTGCTGGGGGACGTGGACGAGTCGCTCGGCACCATGGAGCGCCGGGAGGTCGTCGAGTCGAAGTGGAAGGCCTTGGACATGGACCGCCGCCGGATGCTCGTGGACGAGCTGGTAACGGTGACCATCGAACCCATCGCGCCGGGTCACGTGAAGTTCGACCCCGACCTCATTCGAATAGAGCCGCGTCGCGACTGACACGCGAGTCGACTCGTCAGTGGACTGGTGAGTCGAGTCATGGGAGAATGGTTGCAGACAAGAAGATCCCACCGGGGCCGCGACTTAGAAGCGCGGGTTCTACTCCCGGATGAGTAGCCGGTCAAACAGCCCAACTACCGTGGCGGGGAACCGGAAGCACACTCATGTTTGAGGACTTCCGATGTCTGTCGTTATCGACGCTCCCCGCGCCTCCGCGCTGGACCGTCCTGGGCTCGACCAGGACCTGATCCCCGTTTCGCAAGCTGATGGGCTCGATCCCGTCATCGCCGTTGCCCTCGCCGCCGGTCGTCGTGCCGGTGAGCGCCTGACCAGCACGCCGCTGACCCCGCGCCAGCGCGCCGCCGTCGCCGCCGTGATGGGTGGTGGTCGCTGATGAGCGCCAACTCCGCTGCCTTCGACCACGTGAACGGCTTCCGCTGGCGTCTGGGCGATCCCACTCTCGCCGACGCGGAAGCGCATCTCTACGACCTCGGCGTGCTCCGCTCCGTGCTGGAAGAAGCCGTCGAGATCGCCGTCGCCGACGCCCGCGCCGATGGGGTGACCTGGGCGAGGATCGGCGATGCCCTCGGCGTCACGCATCAGGCCGTCATCAAGCGCTACCGCAAGGGCGGTGCCCGATGAGCACCACCGACTGCACCAGCGCCCTCGTGTCCGCCGACCTGACCCCGCCCGGAGGGCCTGCCCTGGCACCCGCCGGAGGCGGGCTGCCCGTCGTCGTGATGACCGCCGGAAGCCGTGTTCCGCACTCCAAGAGTTTCGGGAGCTTCATTCGTTCCTACGGGCGCGGCAAGGGCTTGTCGATTGCCGCGCCATGCACCAACATGCCTGGTCAGGAGCCGGTTCCGCCCTCGCACCGCCGCGTGACCTCGCGGGATCATTTGGGGTCTCATTTGGGGGTCAATAGGGGGTCATTTAAGGCGCCGCACGCTCCTTACGATGTCGCGGGCGGTGGTCGCCGTGGCTAAGCAGGAGAACAACCCCACGAGCATCGGACTCACGCAGTACCTCGATCCGTCGTACTGGACCTGGGCTGCCGAGGATGCGAACGGGGCCGCGCTGCTCCAGCAGGGGGCCGGGCCGATCCTCACCTACATCGTGCAGCGGCTCGAGGCGGTCGGCTGCGAAGTCGTCGAGGCCTACGGCATCGTGCACGACAAGGACGAGCGCGAGGTCTGGAGCGACACGGAGAAGGCACTCGTGGTCGAGCCGAAGCCGGATCACCTGCACGCGGTGATCAAGTTCGCCAGTCGTTCGAAGAGCGCGCCGCTGGATCGGCTCGCGTTCGGCATCGGCGTCGAGCCGCAGTACGTCGAGAAGCCCGGTCGCGGACGCTACGCCTTCGACAACATGCTGTCGTACCTGACGCACGTGAAGTACGCGGACAAGCACCAGTACGCCCCTTCGGAGGTCGCCACGGTGCGCGGGCCGGACTACCTCGGCATCGACGCCCTGCGCCGGGAGACGTGGCTCAAGGGCCGCGCCCACGTGAAGAAGAAGGTCGTCGCCGAGAACTTCGAGGACATGCGCGAGCGGGTGCTCCAGGGCGAGATCACGCGCGATCAGATCATGCTCACCGATGGCCTGTTCGACATCTACTCGCGGCATCAGCGGGAGATCGACGACGCACTGTCGGCCTATGGTCAGCGCCGCGCGTATCGGGCGGCAGCGAAGCTCCGCGCCGGTGATTTCTCAACGCATGTGGTGTTCGTCCACGGGGATGCCGGGATCGGCAAGACGCGGTTCGCAACGGACTTCATCATGGCGGCGATTGACGCGGCGAACGCGAACGGCGAGCGGTGGCAGGTCTACCGGGCCGCGACGGGCAACCCGCTCGATGACTGGCGCGGGGAGGAGGTTCTGCTGCTCGACGATCTGCGGGCTTCGGCGATGGATGCGAACGACTGGCTGTTGCTGCTCGATCCGTACAACGCCTCCCCGGCGAAGGCGCGTTACAAGAACAAGGGCGAGGTGGCTCCGCGACTGATCGTCATCACGGCCACCATCGAGCCGGTCGAGTTCTTCTTCTACGCCCGCCAGAAGGGCAACGTGGACGAGGCGCTGGACCAGTTCATCCGTCGCCTGGCATCGGTCGTGAAGGTGTTCCGCGCCGACGATATCAACCGCTACCTCGTGCAGCACATCGGGAAGATCGAGCCCTACGAGTGGCATCAGTGCAGCCTTCCGGCGGCCGCGCACACGCCGGGCGTCAACGGCAACTCGTACCACCAGCAGGTGGCTCCGTCGCGCGAGCTCACCTACGGTCCGGAGACCTCCGCGGAGCACGACGCCGAGAGCGCGGTTGTCGAACTGCTGAGCGGGCTCGCGGTGCGCAGCCCGGACGTGCCGCTGGCGCTGATCGGAGGTGCGGCATGAGCGCCGATCAGCACCCGCTCTTCCAGGGGATCGAAGGGGGCGGAGCCCCCTCGCAAGCACGGCTGGAGGACACGAGCGTCAGCGATGTGTCCGACAGGCCTACTGCTTGCCACTCTGGCGTACAGGTGGAGCAGCAGGCCGACTCCCAGGTGAAAACCGGTCGGGCTGATGCGGAGGCTGTGCGCCAGAGTCACGGCGGCGCGAAGCGTCGTCGTGGGGGCGGCGGGCGGCTTGATACGCGCTTCGATGAGGCCACGCTCGGGGCGCTGCGCACTCGTGCGGAGCGGCTCGGGCTGGCTCCGAGCACCTGGGTGCGGAGCGTCGTGCGCGATGCTCTGCACGCCTCCCGGAGCGAGGAGCTGGACGCCGCCGTGGCCGCGCACCTGCTCGGCGTCGAGGCGCGCGTGCAGGCCTCGGCGGACGCCCGGGAGCTTGCCGCGCAGGTGCGCCCGCTGGCGATCAACGTCAACGACCTGGACCGCCGCGCGCGGGCCGGCGAGGCGGTCGCGCTGTCGGCGGAGGTGCCCGAGCTGATCGAGCTGCTGCGCGAGGTCCGGACCCTGCTCGGGGATCGGACGGCCTCATGAGCACCACGCACTACAGCCCGAGCACCAGCGCCGGAGACACGGAGCGCTACATCCGTGGCAAGGAGGACGAGCGCGGGGTCGCGATCACGTGCGACGTGCCGGGAGGCCCCGGCGCATTCTCGGCCCGCGCCCGCGCGCTCACGCAGAACACGAAGCGCGACGTCGAGGCACTGCACTACCGGCAGTCGTTCAGCGACGAGGAGTTCGACTCGAGCAGCCCGGAGGACGTGCAGCGGGTGAACGATCTGGGCTACCAGCTCGCGAAGAAGATGCACCCGGACTCGGACTGCCTCGTGGTCAGCCACGTGGATGGTCGGGGCAAGAAGCCGCACAACCACATCCTCGTGATCAATCACAGCAACCGGACCGGAAAGGCCCTCTCGGATTACCGCACGTTCCACGACCGCAAAGCCGGGAACCAGCGGGGCGTGCAGTCGGCGAACGACGAGTTGATGCGCGATCACGGCCTCTCGGTCGTGAAGCGGCTGGAGCACGCCCCGAAGGACTGGGAGCTGCGCCGCGAGGACTTCGCCGAGGGCGGTCTCGACCGCGAGATGGGCGACCGGATGAGCGCCGCCCTGGCCGATCCCCGGTCGGTGGACAAGGCCGGTCTTGAGGCGGTGATCGCGGAGCAGAACCAGCAGCTCGGCGGCGACGGGGAGCGGGTGCCGCGGATGCGCCTGCACAGCCCAGTCAGCAAGAAGGGCAAGCGCGCCGGTCAGGAGACCTGGACGCTCTACATCGAGGACCGCCGCGGCGAGTCCGGGCGCGCTGAGCGCCGCAAGCGCACGAGTGCGCTCTCGGCGGATTTCACACCGGAGGGCGCAGCCGCGTTCTTCGACTACCACCAGCAGCAGAAGGAGCAGGAACATGAGCGCAGCGCTCGACAGGCTGAAGCAGCAGAACGCGCACGAGCAGCCGCCGCAGCAGCTCGGCAGTCCGGCGACGATGGAGGTGTTGACCTCGATCCTCACCGCCGTCGAGGCGCAGAACGCGAGGCTCGACCGGCTGGCCGAGCAGCAGAAGAAGCTCGCGGGGTTCGTGAAGGTCATGGACGAGGAGACGACGAGGCGGCTGGAGAGGATCGCGGCCCCGGCGTCGACCTCCTCGCCCTCCAGCGACGTGTCCGCGAGGATCGCGAGTATCGAGAGCAGGCAGAACGAGATCGCGAGCACGCTCGGCGAGTTCGCGCGGAGTCTCAACGGCGAGAGCTTGAACGCCGCGTCGCGGAGCTTGGTCGCGGAGGCGCAGAAGAATCACGCGGCTACGGCCTCGGCGATTGAGGGGCTCAAGGCGCAGGCCGCAGCGAACCAGAAGCTCGTGAGCCAGGTCGGCGGAGCCGTGCAGCGGATCGAGAAGCGCACCGAGGAGCGGGTCGAGAAGGCCGTCGAGCAGGTCACCGGGGAGGCCTCGGCGACGATGACGGCAAACCTCGACGCGTCGAACGAGCGGGCCGAGCGGATCATCGCCGCCACGGCGAAGCTGGAGACCCGTCAGCTCTGGTCGGCTGCCGCCGCGATGTGCCTCGCACTCCTGCCGGTGGTCGTGGTCATCGCTGGGCTCTGGATGGGTATCGCCGGTCTCATCACGGGCGCTCAGTGGGCGCTGGAAGTGGACGGGAGCGTATGGCTCGGAATCGGGCGGTGGCTCGTGGTCGGTGTGGGCCTCGCCGGGGCCAGCTACGGGCTCTTCGCGTCCGTCCGCTGGGTCGCTGGCCTCGTGGAGACCTGGAAGGACCGCGGGCTGCCGAAGTGGCCGCGCTGGCGAAAGTAGGCGACCAGGGTTCCCGAGGGCAAGCGCGCGGAGCGCGTGCGGCAGCCCTGGCGAGTCGACAATAAGTCAGCCAACACTGTATAGTTCAGTGCATGCTGACTGTTGCTTCTCGTCTCGACGTCATGAACCGGCTCGGCCGGGCCATGGCGGACCCGACGCGCTCCCGGATTCTGATGACCCTGCTCGACGGCCCGAGCTACCCGGCCGTGCTCTCGCGCGAGCTGGAGCTGACTCGCTCGAACGTCTCCAACCACCTGACCTGTCTGCGCGACTGCGGCATCGTCGTCGCCGAGCCGGAGGGGCGGCAGACGCGCTACGAGATCGCCGACCCGCATCTGGCGGCGGCGCTCACCGCACTGGTGGACGTGACGCTCGCTGTCGACGAGCACGCGCCCTGCGTGGACTCTTCGTGCACAGTGCCGGGTTGCTGCGGGACGGGGGCGGGCGAGTGAGCGCGGCGTGCGGCTGCGAGCACGACGAGCCTGAGACCACTTCGGGAGAGGAAGCCGAGGAGGCGGCGCGTCCCTGGTGGCGGGACCGCGGGATCATGGTCCCGGTCTTCTCCGGCGTCGCGTTCCTGACCGGCCTGGTGCTGGAGTGGGCGGGGCTGGAGGTCCCGGCGCTGGTGCTGTTCTGGATCGGTCTGCTGTTGGGCGCGTCGACCTTCACCCCGGGCGCGATCCGGAAGCTGTTCAAGGGCAAGCTCGGCATCGGCCTGCTGATGACGATCAGCGCGGTCGGCGCGGTGATCCTCGGGTATGTCGAGGAGGCCGCCGCCCTGGCGTTCCTGTACTCGATCGCTGAGGCGCTGGAGGACAAGGCCATGGACCGTGCCCGCGGCGGGCTGCGGGCGCTGCTCAAGCTCGTCCCGGAGACCGCGACCATCCGCCGCGACGGAGCATCGGTCGAGGTCCCGGCGAAGGACCTGGCTGTCGGTCAGCTGATGCTGGTGCGGCCGGGTGAGCGGATCGCGACCGACGGCATCGTCCGCACGGGACGCTCCAGCCTGGATACGTCCGCGATCACTGGCGAGTCGATCCCGGTCGAAGTCGAACCCGGCGACACTGTCTCCGCGGGCGCGATCAACACCGCTGGGGCGCTCGAGGTCGAGACGACCGCGGCGGGCACCGACAACTCGCTGACCACGATCGTCGACCTGGTGGAGAAGGCGCAGGCAGAGAAGGGCGACCGCGCCCGCCTCGCCGACCGCATCGCCCGGCCCCTCGTCCCGGGCGTGCTGATCCTCGCCGCCCTCGTCGCGATCATCGGGTCGCTGCTCGGCGACCCGGAGCTGTGGATCACCCGCGCCCTCGTCGTGCTCGTGGCGGCATCTCCCTGCGCGCTGGCGATCTCGGTTCCGCTGACCGTGGTGGCCGCGATCGGGTCGGCGAGCAAGTTCGGCGTGATCATCAAGTCCGGGGCCGTGTTCGAACGGTTCGGCGTGATCCGCCACGTCGCCGTCGACAAGACCGGCACCCTGACCCGCAACGAGCCCGCCGTCACCGCCGTCCTCACCGCCGAGGGCGTGACCGAGAAGCAGGCGCTGGCCTGGGCCGCCGCGCTCGAGCAGCACAGCACCCACCCCCTTGCGGCCGCGATCACCGCCGCGGCCCCCGGGGCCCCCGCGGCTGACGGTGTGACCGAGCAGGCCGGGCACGGCATCGAGGGAACCCTCGACGGTGCGCGGATCACGGTCGGCAGCCCGCGCTGGCTCGACGCCGGGACGCTCGGCGAGCAGGTTGCTGGGCTGGAGGAGCAGGGCATGACGGTCGTGATCGTGCACCGCGACGGCACGCCGGTCGCCGCGATTGGCGTCCGCGACGAGCTGCGTCCCGAGGTCCCCGAGGTCGTCCGCACCCTCGCCGCACAGGGCATCGGGGTCACCATGCTCACCGGCGACAATGCTCGCACCGCCCGCGCCCTCGCCGCCCAAGCCGGGATCGGCGACGTGCGTGCCGAGCTGCGCCCGGAGGACAAGGCCGCCGCGATCGCAGAACTCGGCGAGAAGGGGGCTGTGGCGATGATCGGCGACGGCATCAACGACGCTCCCGCCCTCGCCGCTGCCGACATCGGCATCGCGATGGGCGCGACCGGCTCGGATGCCGCGATTGAGTCCGCCGACGTCGCGTTCACCGGCCACGACCTGCGCCTGCTGCCGCGTGCGTTCGACCACGCCCGCCGCGGACGGCACATCATCAACCAGAACATCATCCTTTCGCTGCTGATCATCACCGCCCTGCTCCCGCTCGCCCTCTTCGGCGTCCTGGGGCTCGCGGCCGTGGTGCTCGTGCACGAGATCGCCGAGGTCGTCGTGATCCTCAACGGCCTGCGGGCTGCCCGGACCCGGAAGAGCGCCGCGTGACTGCGCAGGACGCCGTTGTCGTCGAGTCGACGGGCGGGGCATCCACGAGGAGCAGGCAGGCGCTCGTCGTCGCCCTCGTCGTCGCGGCGCTCGCTCTGGCGATCGATCAAGGCTCGAAGGTCCTCGCCGCGGCGCAGCTGACCCAGGGCGAGCGGATCCCGCTGGTCGGCGACCTGTTCGGGCTGTCGCTGGTCTACAACCCCGGAGCCGCGTTCTCGATCGGTTCCGGGGCCACCTGGATCTTCACGATCAGCGGCCTCCTCGCCGCCGTGGCGGTGGTCGTGTTTGCCGCACGGATGCGCGGGGCGCGGTGGGGCGTCGCGCTGGGGCTGGTCCTCGGCGGCGCGGTCGGCAACCTCGTCGACCGGCTCGTGAACTCGCCCGCGTTCGGGCAGGGGCACGTCACGGACTTCCTCGCCTACGGCGACCTGTTCGTCGGGAACGTCGCCGACGTCTTCGTCGTCGCCGGTGTCGGCCTGGTATGTCTGAACCTCCTCACGCAGACCCCTCGCACGACAGCTGAGGGTGAACGAACGGAAGAAGCTTCATGAAGGTGGAACTGCTGCACATCGCCGACTGCCCGAACACGGGAATCGCCGAAGCCAACGCACGGGCAGCGCTGGACGCTCTCGGACTCGGGGCCGTGCCTGTCGAGCTGGTGACGATCGGGACCGAGGCCGAAGCGGCGAACACTGGGTTCGGAGGCTCGCCTACGATTCTCGTCGACGGCATCGACCTGTTCCCGACAACACTCGTTCACTCACTGGCGTGCCGTGTCTATGTGGCTGAGAACGGTTTCGCCGGCGCACCGGCGGCAACACAGATCGATGAGGCGTTGCGCGACCGCATGCAAGGCGGCGAGAGCGACCGATAAGGCGAGTGTTGCAACCGCGACATGCGCTACCGCATGTCGATGACACCCGTGCCGATCTCGATGGTCGAGGTCCGCGCACCGATGGCGGCGAGCAGTGGGAACGGCGAGCCGAGCTGCCGCGCGAAGTGGTGCACGCGGAAGTAGGCGCCGTCGACGCCGAGTTCTTCGGCGGCCAACGCCAGTTCCACCGATTGAGTGAGCACATCGGCCGCGGTGCGGGCCTGCGATCCGAGGCCGTCGGACCAGTGGCCGAACGAGAGGAATCCGATCTTCTTCATGACGGCTATAACCGTACCGCGGTCCGGTTTCATTCCGCCATCCCCCTGCACGGAAACGGGATCGTCCGAGAATGACATCTACACACAACTCTGTGTCATACGATTACCCGCATCGCCTCGTCGCCGCACGCCGGCGAGCGCTCACCGAACCGTCATCTGGTACTCCCCCCCCCACCGCGATGCGCTGACCCCCCGCCCACCCTCGGCGCGCGGGGACGGGTCGGGAGGTCTAACCGAGGACTTCCATGCGACGGGCACAGATCGCGCCGTGCGGGCGACTGCCGGGGTCGGTTCGCGCATAGGTCTGCACAACGTCGAATCCCGCACGGGCCAGTTCCTCGGCCATCGCGTCGACCGGCCAGAACCATGCGGTGGTGACGACGTGATCGAACGGCTCCACCTGCGCACCGTCGAAGAACCCGAGCAGTAGCGTGCCACCGGGCCGCAGCACCCGCGCGAACTCCCCCATGATCACCGGGACGCGCTCCGGCTCGGTGTGGATCACCGAGTACCAGCTCAACAGACCCCCGAAGGAACTGTCGTCGAAGGGCAGCGCCGCGAGGTCTGCGACCTGGAACCGTAGATGCGGGAAGCGAGCGGCAGCCCCGTCGACGAATCCGGGGACGAGGTCGACTCCCTCCGCCTCGAGGCCGCGGTCACCGAGGAAAGCCGTCCAGTGCCCTGGACCGCTCCCCGCGTCGAGCACCGGCCCTCGCACCGTGTCGGCCCACTCGGCGATGACCCTGCGATCGTCGGCGGCCATCGCCTCGATCGAGCCGAAAAGCTCGGTGTACTCGACCGCCCTGGACCCGTAACCACTGCGGATCTGCTCGATCGTCGATGCGCCCCCGGCCGCTGTTGTTCGGTGATTCGTCACGACTCTGCCCCGTGTCAAGGGATGTCGCGCCGCCGGAAGCCGGCGAAGCCGCCGACGACCAGACCCACCGCGATCACACCCACCCACAGCAGACCCCACAGATCCGGGTCGGCCAGCGCCACCGGCGGCACGTGATAGAAGGGACTGAACCCGAGCAGCCAGTTCGGCAGCTTCAGCGACGGCCCGAGCAGCGTGAGGGCCAGCGAGCCGACCACGCCGAGCCAGCTCGCCACCCGCGCCACCGGCACCACGCCGACGATGAACGCCGCCACCCCGATGACCGCCCATACCGCGGGAAGCACTGCCAGCGTCTGCAGCAGCACGTCGGCGAAGCTCAATCCGATGCCGGCGGACATGCCGAACAGACCCATCACCGAGCCCGCGATCAGCACGTACAGCACCGGAGCCCCCAGGGCCACCAGCATTCCCGCCCCGAAGTACCGGGACCGAGTCACCGCCCCGGCCAGCACCGGCTCGGCGTGATCCTCGAGTTCCTCGGTGCGGATCCGGTTGACCGTCTGCACTCCGGGAATCGACACGATGATGCCCACCAGCGAGGCGATGGTGGCGACGAAGGTGGCCGAGAGCGCCTCCGGCGAACTGGCGCCGTGAGCGAAGAGCTGCGCCATGAACGGATTGCCTTCGAGGATCTCGCGCATGGAGCGGATGAAGTAGCCGAAGACCACGCCGAGCCCGGCGAAGGCCAGCGCCCAGTAGACCAGCGGGGACCGGTTCAGCCGGACCATCAGCCCCAGCGGCGTGTGCACCCGGCCGCGGTCGGGTCCCGGCGGGGTCGCGAAGATCCCCTGCCCGAAGTCCCGGGCCGATTGGGCGGCGAAGGCCGCCCCGGCGAGCACCACGGCGAGCACCACCACCAGCGCCAACGGCCACCAGCGGCCGCCTTCGGCCGGATGCGTCTCCTGCACCCAGCACAGCGGGTTGATCCAGACGAGCCATCCCGGCACATCCACCGCGTAGAAGAAGCCCCGCAAGATGAAGAACACGCCCAGTGCGCCGATCGCGGCACTGCTGGCCGCCCGGGCGTCGCCGGCCAGTTGCGCCGTCACCCCGGCGAGCGCCCCGAAGAGCCAGCCGGTGGCGGTGAAGCCGGCCCCGAGAAGCAGTGACGACTCCCAGCCGACCCCGCAGAAGGCGGTGATCACCCCGGACAGCACGCCGGCGACCAGCGACATGATGCCGCACATCGCCAGTGCGGTGAGCAGCCGCGCGTTGCGGCCCATCACGCCTGCGGCGAGGAACTCGGCCTGCCCGGAATCCTCCTGCGCCCGAGTGGCTTTCACGACGACGAGGATGGCGCCGAGGGCCACGACGAAGCCGCCGATGGCCATGCCGCGCCAGGCGTTGAAGCCGTCGAGGGTGCTGACGTCGCCAGCCGGGCCGAAGATCAGTCCCAGTGCCGGATTCCCCGCGATGGTCTGGTTCAGCGCTTGCCGTTCCTGTTCGGTGCGGCCCAGCAATTCGAAGCCGAGCACCGAGGTGAGGGTGAGGATCGTCGGCACCACCATCCACGGCGCCAGCGAGCGGATCTCGGCGCGCAGCGAGACCCGCAGCAGCGAGCCGGTACCGGTGACGCTGGAGGCCGGCCGGGCCCGGTGCGTCGCGGGCGCGGACGCGGTCACCGGTTGCCCGCCTTCGAACCGTTCGCGGCCTCCTGCTGTTCCTCCGGTTCGTCGTCGTAGAGCCGCAGGAACAGACTCTCCAGCGACGGCGGCTCGATGGTCAGGGCGCTGATGCCGCGCTGGGTGAGCGCGGCCACGGCCTCACCGATGTGGTCGCCGTCGACGGTGGCGTGGACCTGGCTGCCGGACACCTCGAGATCGTGCAGGACCGGCACCGACTCCAGTCCGTCGACGTTCTCGAGGGTCACGTGAACGGTGTTGCGCGCATGGCCGCGGATCTCGGCGAGAGTGCCGGTCTCCACAATGGTGCCGTCACGGATGATGCTGACCCTGTCGGCCAGCGCCTCGACCTCACTCATGATGTGGCTCGACAGCAGCACACCGGTGCCCCGGGCGACGGCCTCGGCGACGGCCTCCTGGAAGACCTGTTCCATCAGCGGGTCGAGTCCCGAGGTGGGCTCGTCGAGAATGAGCAGATCCACGTTCGAGGCCAGCGCGGCGACGATCGCCACCTTCTGCCGGTTGCCCTTGGAGTACTGGCGACCGCGCTTGGTGGTGTCGAGTTCGAAACGCTCGACCAGGTCCGCGCGCCGGGTCTCGTCCAGACCCCCGCGGAGCGAGCCGAGCAGATCGATCGCCTCGCCGCCGGTCATCGACGGCCAGAGGGAGACGTCGCCGGGCACGTACGCGAGCCGGCGGTGCAACTCCACCACGTCGCGCCAGGGGTCGCCGCCGAGCAGCCGGACCCGGCCGGCATCGGCGTGCAGCAATCCCAGCAGCACCCGGATGGTGGTGGACTTCCCGGCGCCGTTCGGCCCGAGAAAGCCGTGCACCTGACCGCGCGGCACCTGCAGGTTCACCCCGTTGAGCGCCTGAAACTTCCCGAAGTACTTGTCCAGGCCCTCTACATCGATGGCCAATCGGTCCGACATCGCTCTCCTCGGGTCGGCGGGTGCACCGGATCCCCTCCGGTTTTTCTACAACTGTTGAAGATAGCGTATCCGTGGTGATTCGGCTGCCCCCGAGAACCGCATCACCGCCCGGGATCGGGAAACACGCCCTCGACGACGGTCTCGTCGTCGCCGAGCGGGCGGGTGTGCGACCAGCGCTGCACGAAGCGGCACACCGACATCCGCCAGTGCCCGTCGGCGCACAGCAGGTAGCGGTCGTCGTAGACACCGGTGGCCAGCGTTTCGGTGCGGGCCACCGTATTGAGCTGACGGAACTGCAGAGTCCAGCGGCCGGCCGCGCGGCCCGGGCCGAGCAGTTCGATCTCCGGCTGGCCGCCGTGGTGCAGGTCGAGCACCGCGAACCGCCCGTCCACCCGGGCACAGCCGAACCTGCGGAACACGTCCACCAGCCCGGCCGCGTCGTCGAAGACGCCGAGCGGTCCGTAGTCGATCTGCGCCCCGTCGGCGATGAAGCAGTCGGCGAAGGTCTCCGGGTCCTTGGCATCGCAGGCCCGCCAATAGCGGTGTTTGAGTGCGGTGATCTGCTCGATCGACTCGAGCGCGGCCAATCGGTCCTCGATGCTCGGTGCCATCCCCCGACCGTAATCACCACGCGCGGCCGATGGGGCGACTTCGGCGCAGCATGCGCCCAGCCCGCGCATTGCGGCGCAACCGGTGCGGCCCGGCGTTAAGGTGACGCCAGCGCCGGAGAGGAGACCACCGTGACCCAGGCTCTGCAAGCGCGCCTGCCCCGGGGCGTGCTGGCGGGCTATGCCGCCGGCAGCGTGGGCACCGGCGGCTTCGGGGTTCTGCCCGGCCTGGTCCTGGCCTACTACCTCACCGACACCCTCGGCGTCGGTGCGCTGCTCGCGGCAGTGGTGATGGTGATCCCGAAAGCCGTTGACGTGGTGATCAATCCGCTCATCGGCGCGCGCAGCGATCGCGCACTGGCCCGCGACGGGCGGCGCACCGGCCTGATGTGGCTCGGCTGCGGGGCCATCGTGCCGCTGTTCATCCTCACGTTCTGCGCCCCGGTGTCCGGCTCGCCGGCGGTCGGGGCCCTCTGGGTACTGATCCTGTTCTCACTCACCGCCGCCGCCTACGCCTGCTTCCAGGTGCCCTACATCGCGCTGCCCGCCGACCTGACCGCCGACTACGACGAGCGCACCCGGCTGATCTCGCTGCGCATCGCGGTCCTGGCACTGACGATCCTGGTGGTCGGCGCCGGGGCGCCGGCCATCCGCGACGGTTTCGGCGGCGGTGCGGTGGGCTACGCGGTGATGGCGGTGGTGGTGGCCGCCGTGATCGGTGCGGGAATGGCGGCTGCCATCACCTGGGCGGCCCGGCCCGCCGCTGACCGGAGCACCACCGGCCGCAGCTCCGGCGCGGCCGCCGAGCATCGCACCCGGGACGGCTTCGACGCGCTGCGCACCAACCGGCACTACCGCATCCTGCTGTCTGTCTATGTGATTCAGGCGCTGGCCTCGGCGGTCATGCTGGCCGGTGCGCAGTATCTGGCGACCTACGTCCTCGACGACTCCGGCGCCCTCACCCCGCTCTTCGTCGCCCTGGTGGCACCGGCCCTGCTGGTGATGCCGCTCTGGGTCCGGTTCGGCCGGCGATTCGGCAAACAGCGCGGCCTCGCCGCGGCGGGTGCGCTGTTCCTGGCCGCCTCGGCGGCGCTGGGCATCGCCATCACCGCACCGGGTCCGTGGGTGTTCGCGGCCGTCGCGGTCTGCGGCGTCGGCTACGCCGGTATGCAGACCTTCCCGCTGGCCATGCTGCCCGATGTGATCGACGAGCAGTCCGCGGCCACCGGGCGCGATCAGGGCGGGGCGCTGTCCGGGCTGTGGACTGCGGGCGAGACCCTCGGGCTGGCGCTCGGCCCCGGCCTGTATCTGCTGGTGCTGGCCGCGACCGGATTCGTCTCCTCCGACGCCGACGAGACCGCCGAGCAGTCCGGCACCGCCCTGGCCGGGATCGCCGGCGGCTTCTCCCTGCTGCCGGCCGCCCTGACTCTGCTGAGTCTGGTGATCCTGCACCGCTATCGAGAGGAACGTCCCCAGTGAATCCCGCCCGCAGCACCGACGAGGTGCTGGCGCGGCTGCGCCGGCTCCGGGCCACCGATGCGCCCACCCACGGCGGCCGCATCCTCAGTTACGTCTACGACTCCGGGCTCACCGAGATCGACGAGCTCGCCGCCGCGGCCGCCGCCCTGGTCCAGCCGGTCAACGGCCTGGATCCGACCGTGTTCGGCTCGGTCGCCGCGATGGAACGCGAGCTGATCGCCTTCTGCCGCACCGTCTTCCACGGCTCGGATGCGGTCGGCAGCATCACCTCGGGAGGTACTGAGAGCTGCCTGCTCGCGGTGCTCGCCGCCCGCGATCATGCCGCCGCCCCGCCGGGCACCGGCTCGGTGGTGCTGGCCTCGACCGCCCACGCCGCCTTCGACAAGGCCGCCCACCTGCTGGGCGTGCGGGCGGTGCGGGTGCCGGTGGATCCGGACACGACCCGGGTGCGCCCGGAGGATGTGGCCGCCGCCCTGGACGACGACACCTTCCTGGTGGTGGTCTCGGCGCCCAACTACCCCACCGGGGCGCTCGATCCGGTGGCGCAGGTCGCCGAGGTCGCGGCCGCCGCCGGTATCGCCCTGCACGTGGACGCCTGCCTGGGCGGCTTCGCGCTGCCGTGGTGGCCGGAGACGCTGCCGGCCTGGGACTTCCGGGTGCCCGGGGTCAGCAGTATCTCGGCGGACTTCCACAAGTACGGCTACGCCCCCAAGGGCGCATCGGTGATCCTGCACAGCAGCCGGGAGCGGCATCGGGCGGGATTCTTCGCCGACACCGACTGGCCGGGGTATCCGGTGGTCAATCCCACCCTGCTGGGCTCACGTTCGGCGGCCGGACTCGCCGGCGCCTGGGCCATCACCGAACACCTCGGCGACGACGGCTATCGCGCCCTCGTCGAACGCGTCGCCGCGGCGTCGGCGGCGGTCCGCCGCACTCTCGACGACATCGACGGGCTGCGGGTGCTCGGCGATCCGGCCGGGCCGGTGCTGGCGGTGATCGCCGATCCGGCGTCGTCGTCGCCGATCGATCCGCATCGCTGGTCGACGGCGGTGGCCGAGCACGGCTTCACCCTGCAGGTGCAGCCCGGCTACCGGCAGTCCGACGGCACCCTCCTGCCGCCGAGCACGCATCTCACGTTCACCCCGGTCACCGCGGCCGTCGTCGACGAGCTGGTGGCCGCGCTGCACGCCGGCGCGGAGGCCGCGCGCGGGCTGCCGCCGGCCGAGGCGCCCGAGGCGCTGCGCACCCTGGCCGAGGCCTTCGACTCGGGCGCGGTGACCGTCGCCGATGCACTGGCCCTGCCCTCGAAGGCGATCGAAGCGGCGCTGGTCGGGGCCGGAATCGACCCGCACACCGATCCGTCCGCCACCGCGGCCGCCCTGGACATGCCCGCGGTGATCGCCGCGATCGAGTCCCTCCCCCGGCCGGTCACCGCGAAGATGCTCACCGAGTTCCTGGCCGCGTACTCCACGCCGCCGCCGGATGCACGGACGACCGCCCGCTGAGCGACGTCGCCGGCACCTGCTCAGCGCAGTTCGGTCATCCGGGGCAGCGAATCGTCACCCGCCAGGTCGATCACCTCGTCGAAACCGGCGGTGATGCACTCGGCGAAGACATCGGGTTCGGTGATCGCGGCCGGATCGAGATTCAGTCCGAGGCAGGCGATGCCGTTGTGGGTGATCATGGTGGCCATCACCGCACAGCCGGGCAGCGGGCCGAACGGGAACATCCGCTCGACCTTGGCGCCGGCCACGAAGGTGTCCCACGGGATGCCCGGCACATTCGAGGCCTGCAGGTCGTTCATCGACGTCGCCCCGCTGAACTGGGTCAGCACCGGTCCGGGCAGCCAGGCGAGCAACGGTCCGGCGGTGTTGAAGACGTCGACGGCCGGCTCGGTGCGCGCGGCGCGCACCTGCTCCCGCACGGTCAGCACCCGCTCGAACGGGTCGTCGATCCCCACCGGACCGGCCAGCCGGCCCACCGCGATGCGGTTGCCGCCGGGGGTGTCGTCGTCCGAGCGCACCGAGATCGGTACGGCCACCGGGATCGCATCGACCATGGTGCCCATGCGCTCGTGATAGTGCCGGAAGCCGCCGATCAGTCCACCCAGGTAGACGTCGTTGATCGACGAGCGGGTGGCGGTGCTCGCCGCCTTCAGCGACGAGAACGGCACCTCGAAGGCCGCATAGCGCCGGCCGACGCTGCGTCCGGCCAGCAGCGGCGAACCCGGCGGGCTGATCAGCCCGGCCACCCGCGGCACCGACCGTCCGTAGCGCAGCACCTTCGACAGCGCCGACCGCGGCGAGGTGAGGGCCAGCGCGCCGTCGACCACCTTCCCGGCGATCACCGGGACCCGCCGCGCCTCCTGCTCGAGCTGGCGGCGCAGCACGTCGAGCCCGGACGGACCGTGCACGTCCGGTGCCGGCGGCTGCGGCTTGCCCGGGATGGGATCGCGGGTGGTCGAATGCAGCTGTGCGAGTCCCATGATCGCGCCGAGCCCGTCGGTGAGCGCGTGGTGCGCCTTGACGAAGTAGGCCGTCTTCCCGTCCGGCAGATCCTCGATCAGGTAGCCCTCCCACGGCGGGCGGGCGGGGTCGAGGGGTGTCATCCCGAGCTGCTCGCAGGTGCGCAGCAGCTCGGCCAGCGAATTGTCGCCGCCGAGACGGATCCGGCGCAGGTGGTAGTGCAGATCGAAGTCGGGATCGACCGCCCAGCTGGGGGTGCCCATCCGCAGCGGTGACTCCACCACGCGCTCGCGGAAGCGCGGCGCCATCCGGCTCGCCCAGTCGTGTGCGGCCACCAGCCGGTCCCAGTCGGGTGCGCAGTCGTAGATCTCGAGCATGCCCAGCGTCGACCGCAGGCGCCGATCGGCGTCACCGCGCCACATCACCGTGTCGACCGGGCTCATATGCGGATCGTCGGCCCAGTGCAGCGGCTTGTCTCCGCCCGCGGACTCACTGCTCATCGGCACTCTCCTGCCACTCGAAGACACTGCGGGTCCGGGTCATCCGCCCATCGTCGAAAGCCGTCACCGGCCAGTCGGTCAGGGCCTGCACGAACAGCTCGCGCACCTGCTCGGCATGCTCGCCCACCTGCTCGGGCGTCCACTCCGAGGTGTCCACCGGCGGCAGCACGCGCACCTCCACGGTGCCCGGATTGATCAGCTGCGCTCCCCGCCACATCACCTCGCCGGCATTGCGCAGCACCACCGGCACCACCGGGACGCCGGCCTGCATGGCGATGTGGAACGGCCCCTTCTTGAACGCGCCGATGCGCGGGGTGGCTGAGCGCGTCCCCTCCGGCGCGACGACCAGGGAGACGCCCTCGTCGCGGATCTTCTCCACCACCGGCTCGAGCTGTTCGATCGCCTTGCCCGCATCGGCGCGGTCGATGAAGACCACACCCCCGGCGTCGAGGATCTGCCCGAACACCGGCAGCTTGCTCACCTCCCGCTTCACCACCCCGGTCGCATTGCTGCGGATCAGGTGGATCATCACCGGCAGGTCGAGCTTGGACTGATGGTTGAAGACGAAGACGCACGGCCGCGCCGAGGTCAGGTACTCCCGGCCGGACAGCACGTCCACGTCCACTCCGGCGAGCGCGAATCCGACGTCGAGACCCTCACCGACGGCCTCCTGCATGGCCGCGACCCGGTCACCGGCGAACAGTCCGCGGGCCATGCCGACGGCCGCCCCACCCAGGAAGCTGCCGTAGAAGGCGCCGGTGCGCAGCACCTTCCCCACGGTGTTGTAGGACGGATTCCGCAGGTCCAGGATCGGCCAGTCGCGCTCCTCGGCGACCCCGCGCAGACCGCGCTGGGGTGAGACGGCCGCCGGGTTCCCGACCGCCTCCAGGAACGGCACGTCCTCGTTGCCGTCGCAGTAGGCGAACGAGGCCTGCAGATCGAGGTTCCACTCGCGGGCAAGCCGCCGGACCGCGGCCGCTTTGCCCGGTCCCCACAGCGGACGGCCCTTGACCCGTCCGGTGACGATCCCGTCGACCACCTCGACGTCGGTCGCCAGGGCCCGGTCGGCGCCGATCTCCTTGGCGATCGGCTCGATCTGGAAACGGGTCGCCGACGAGGCGACGACGATGCGGTGACCACGCGCCCGATGGGCCCGGATGAGTCCTGCTCGGAACTGCAGCCGCGCAGGCCGATCAGCAGCGCATCGCGCACCTCACCGGCGGTGAAGTCGAGGCTGAGCACCCGGGCCTTGAAGATGTCCGCGGCCGAGAAGCCCTCGATCAGCGTGCCGTCGTAGTCGAAGAACGCGCACACCGTGTCGCCGGCGGGCGCCGACCGGATCTGGGCGAGGCGTTCGGCGAGTGCGCTCACCGCTGCGCCTCCGCATCCCCGGTCACCGCGACGGTCTCGTCGCTGCCCGTCTCCCCGTGGGCGGCCGCATTGTGCGCGACCCGCGCGTCGGAGGCGGCCCGCTCGGCCTCGATCTCGGCGATCCGGGCCAGCCGCTCGCGCAGCTCTTCGACCTCGGCCAGCCAGTCGCGACGCGCGCGCACCAGTTCGTCGGCGTCGACATCGCCTGCCGCATGCCGGTTTTCGGCGAGCCGGTAGGCCCCGTCGTAGAGATCCTTCGACACCGAGTCCTTGCTGAGGATGACCCCCTGCAACGACAGCTGCCGGCCCAGTCCGAGACAGTCCATCAACACCGTGTCCTTATTCACTCGGGCGCTGCCGAGACTCGCGAGGTGACGCGCCACCACCAACTGCGCGTCGAGGAAGCTCTGCAGGGTCCGGCGCGCGAGCAGACTCCCCGCATGCGCGAAGAGCGTGTCGTACACCCATTCCCGGGTCGGCTCGACGGTGCGCCACTCCTGCGACATCAGGTCGAGCTCGGCGCCCAGGCGGTGCAGGAACTCCTGTTTGGCCGGGAAGAAGAACTCGAACTTGAGCAGATCGCGGATCCGCAGCGCCTCGTCCTGCGAGACGTGCAGCAGCGCATCGGGATCGCGGGTGCGCTCGGCCGCGTCCGGGCGCACCGTGCCGAAGGCCACCGCCAGCATGCACAGCTCGACGATGGCGCGGTCGACGAAGTGGTGGACCGCCCCGTTGCGGTAGTAGGCCGCCACCGCGTGGTTGTCGGGAGCCACCGACCAGACCTGTTCGGGTCCGCCGTCGAAGGTGTCGAGCACGCCTGCGCCGGTGAGCTCGCCGAGGGTGTTGAGCAGACCGATCCCGCGGCACAGCGACGGATCCGGCCCGGGCAGTCCGCGTTCGTCGATGTAGCGCAGCAGCGGCGCCAGGATCGCCTCGATCTCGGCGGCGGTGAACGCCCGGTCGGCGGCGCCGAGCAGTGCGAAACCGGCCAGCGAGGTCGCCGAAATCGGTGTGGCGGTGTTGATCTCGTCCATCACCTTGAACGCGACCTTCTCCAGCCGGGCCCGGCCGTCGCCGGAGCGCTGGAGTTCGGTGCGCAGCGAGAACGGTTCACCGAAGCGCACTCGCGCCTCGCCGCGGTGCACCCGCTGCCCGCGGGCGTATTTGACGAGCCACTTCAGGTCCTCCGGCCGTTTGGTGCCGCCGGCCGACTCCTGCGCCATCACCGCGATCTCGGGCAGCTGATCGTAGACGATCGACACCGGCACGATGGTGGCGTCGGCGTCGTCGAGTGCTTCGACGGCCTCGGCCACATAGGCCAGCAGTCCGAGCTTCGGCGGCCGCAGCTTGCCGGTGCGGCTGCGCCCGCCCTCGATGTACCACTCGAGGTTGAAGCGCTTCTCCACGATGAACGAGAGATACGAGCGCATGGCCAGCTTGTAGATCGGGTCGGAGCCGAACTGGCGCCGGATGAAGATGGTCCCGGCCCGCTGTGCGACCGGAGCCACCGGCCAGAACGCCAGGTTGTTGCCGCCGAGCACCAGGTTGGGCGGGAACTCGTACTCGTGCAGGACCCCGGAGAGCACCAGCGGATCCGCGTACGAGCGGTGCGAGGGCAGGAAGATCAGGGAGGTCGACGCGTTCTGTTCGCGCAGCCGCCCGAGCGTGTCCAGGTCGACCGACACCGTCCAGGCCCGCTTGTAGAGTCGGCCGAAGGCCGAGTCGAAGAGATCACGCATGAGGGCGCTCTGGGTGGCGACGAAGGTGCTCATCTTGCCGGTCGCCTCGGCCGCGACGTCGGCGGCCGGGCGGCCCAGGTCGGCGGCCAGGGCGGCGCAGGCGTTCCGGAATCGCGCCGACGAACTGATCTGCTCGGCGACCAGCCGTGGCACCTTGTAGCGATCGCCCACCAGCGCGCGTTCGGCGCGTTCGGCGGCGATGTGCGCCCGCATGCCGACGAATGCGGGGAACGACTCTCCGTCGGCCTGCCGCTCCCGGTACGGCTCGCGCATCTCGTCGATCGTGGCCGGGGCCCCGGCCACCACGGCGACCCGATCGGGGTGGCGGTTGCGGATCGCGGCCTGCCGGAACGCCGGCGGCCTCCGCGGATTGGACAGCAGCACCACGTCGACCAGACGGCCGCGCCGCTGCCCTTCACGTTCCGGCGGCAGCCAGACCACCCGGGCGGGAACCAGGACGGTGTCGCCGGGCAGGTCGTCGATACGGGCCTGTCCCAGGCTCTCGACCGCTGCGCCGGGATGGTGGGTGGCCGCCCAATCGGCCACGGCCTGCCGTTCGGTATCGGTCCGGGTCTCCGCCAGAACGATCGTGCCCAAGGTTCCACCTCCACTGTCGCTGCACCCACACTGCCCACCATTGTGACCTACGTCATGACGATCGCGGTGGAGGATCGTCGGGTGCGATGCACAACGGGCCGGGCACCTGAGGGTACCCGGCCCGTCGTCGTGGACGGTGTCAGCCGATCACAGCGACCGCGAGATGATGTCTTTCATGATTTCGTTGGTGCCGCCGAAGATCATCTGGACCCGGTTGTCGGCCCAGATACGGGCGATCGGGTACTCGTTCATGTAGCCGTAGCCGCCGAACAGCTGAAGACAGGTGTCCGCCACGCTCATGGCGCGGTCGGTGGTCCACCACTTGGCCATGGCGACGGTGGGGATGTCGAGTTCACCTCGCAGGTGCTTCTCGATGCAGTCGTCGAGGAAGACCCGGGCCACATGAGCCTCGGTGGCCACCTCGGCCAGCTTGAACTTGGTGTTCTGGAAGTCGAAGACGCGCCGGTTGAACGCCTCGCGCTCCTTGGTGTATTCGAGGGTCTTGGCCAGCGACACCTCCATCGAGGCGACGGCCGAGACGGCGATGATCAGGCGCTCCTGGGGCAGCTGGTTCATCAGCTGAATGAAGCCGGTGCCCTCCTTCTCGCCGAGCAGGTTGGACTGCGGCACCCGGACGCCGTCGAAGAAGAGCTCGGCGGTGTCCTGGCCCTTGAGGCCGACCTTGTCGAGCACGCGGCCGCGGCGGAAGCCCTCCCGCTCGGTCTCGACCAGCACCAGCGAGATGCCCTTGGCGCCCTCGCTGGGGTCGGTCTTGACGACCACGATCACCAGGTCGCACTCGGCGCCGTTGGTAATGAAGGTCTTGGAGCCGTCGATGACGTAGTCGTCGCCGTCCTTGATGGCCTTGGTCTTGACCGCCTGCAGGTCCGAGCCGGTGCCCGGCTCGGTCATCGCGATGGCGCCGACGACCTCACCGCTGGCCATCTTGGGCAGCCACTTCTTCTTCTGCTCCTCGGAACCGTAGGCGAGGATGTAGTGCGCGATGATCCCGTTGTGCAGGCTCTGGCCCCAGCCGGAGTCGACGACGCGCGCCTGCTCCTCGATGAGTACGGCCTCGTGGGCGAAGGTGCCGCCACCGCCGCCGTACTCCTCCGGGACGGACATGCACAGCAGTCCCAGTTCACCGGCCTTGCGCCACAGCTCGCGGTCGACGTGCTTCTGTGCGTTGTAGCGCTCGATGTTCGGAGCGAGTTCTTTCTCGCAGAACGCCCGCGCCATCTCGCGCAGCGCCGAAAGGTCGTCGGTCTCCCAGGAGGGACGTGCCATGGTTCAGCCACCTAAGTGTCGAAGGGGTTGTTCTCTCTCGCGGGCGATAGTAACACTGGCCGATGGCATCGTTGACAACCCCGACCGAGCGATCGATCACGTCCACTGAGACAAGAATAACCGGTCCCGTCGGGACCGGTTATCCTCAGCCCGGCCGAAGCCGGAACAGGCAGGTCAGGCGTTGCCCTTGGACCAGGTGGACCACGGCACGTTCCAGTCGCCGAGACCGTCGGAGCCCGAGAGCGTGCCGGCGACGGTGTTCTTCACCGTGACCGGGTCGCCGCGCAGCGTGTTGCGCACCACCCAGAGGGCGTCGTCGGGACTCAGGTTGAGGCAGCCGTGGCTGGTGTTGGTGTTGCCCTGCGCCCACACCGACCACGGAGCCGAGTGCAGGTAGATGCCGCTGTAGGACATCTGCGTCGCGAAGTCGACCGGGGTGCGGTAGCCGTCGGCCGAGCCGACCGGGACGCCGTAGGTGGACGAGTCCATGATGATGTGGTCGAGACGGTCGCCGATGATGTAGATGCCGTTGTCGGTGGGGGTGTCGGACTTGCCCATCGAGGTCGGCATGGTCCTGATCACCTTGCCGTTCTTCTTGACGGTGACCATTTTGGTGTTGTCGTCGGCGAAGAGCTCCATGTCCCGGCCGATGGTGAAGTTCGACGAGACGTTCTCCTGGCCGAACATGCCGTCGCCGAGGTTGATGCCGTAGGTGTTCACCTCCACCTTCACCTTGGTGCCCGGCTTCCAGAAGTGCTCGGGGCGCCAGCGCACCTCGTTGTCGCTGATCCAGTAGAACGCGCCGTCGACCTGCGGGTCGGTGGTGATCTTGATGGCGTCCTGCGCGGCCTTGCGGTCCGGGATGGCCTCGTCGAAGCGCACGCCGACGGTCTGCGCGATGCCGACCGTCTCGCCCTTGCCCGGCGTGATGTAGGCGGCGGTGAGGTTGTTGGGGGCCTGCGTGGTGAAGCGCTGGACGGTCTCGGTCTTGCCTCCGACGCCGAGCGCCTCGGCCTTGACCGTGTAGGTCCGGTCGTAGCCGAACGCCTCGTCGCTGGTCCAGGTGGAACCGTCGTCGCTGAGCGTGCCCTTGACCGGCGAGCCGTTGGCCTTGGCGATGTTGACGTCGGCGATCGCGCCCTCGGTGGCCTTGACCACCAGCGGCTGGCCCGGCTGCACGCCCACAGCGTCCTGCTGCAGCGGCTTGCCGTCGCCGCCGAGCACGGTGATCGCCGGCTTGATCATGTCGGAGAACTCACCGGCGGCGTGCACCTGATCGTCGTAGCCGCCGGGGCTGCACGCACTCAGTGCCACCGTCGCGGCGGCCATCGTGACCAGCAGCGCACTCGTGCGTGCGACCGCGCGACGACGCGAGAAACGAACCTTCATCTCACTCCACATTTCTGACCTGCCCGACACCGGTGATCCTCGTCCGTGCACCGTTGTTGCCCCCACAAAAACGGACCGGACTTCGGTTACGTCATTGTACGCAATCGCGGGACGATCGCGCACACGAGGAGGCTCACACTCGAATGACACGAGGAGGGCTGAATCACATCCATGCGATTAGCCCGCCGCCAGTCTACGCGTCCCCTTCCCCGAGCGGGCTGATCATGGTCCACTGGTACCCGACGACCGCGTGCCGGGTACCACTGCCCGGCGCGCCGTACCGCAACCGCTGGAAGGAGCCCCTCATGCTCTCACTCGGATTCTTCGCCTGGATCGTCATCGGCGGCCTCGCCGGCTGGCTGGGCAGCAAGATCATGGGCACCGACGAACAGCAGGGCCTGCTGATGAACATCGTGGTCGGCGTGATCGGCGGTCTGATCGGCGGCATGATCCTGGGCCTGGTCTTCGACGTGGAGTCCGCCGGCTGGTTCTTCAGCTTCCTCACCTGCCTGCTCGGCTCGGTGATCCTGCTCTGGGTGGTCAAGAAGCTCACGGGCAGCAAGTCCTGACCACCGCTCCCCCGGCCTGCGCTGGTTGACCAGGCGATTTCTCAGTTCGGCCGATGGCCTGTTACTGTTTCTTCTCGCAAGGCCAAGCGCCATTAGCTCAATTGGCAGAGCAGCTGACTCTTAATCAGCGGGTTCGGGGTTCGAGTCCCTGATGGCGCACAGAGACGAAGTCCCGCACCGGTAGAACACCGGTGCGGGACTTTTCTGTCGTCGATTCAGGTGGCCGACGATTCAGGTGGCTGACGATTCAGGTGGCCGACGATTCAGGTGGCCGGCGCGACCGCAACCCAGTCCGGGTGCTTGGGCGAGCGACCGTCGCCCGACGACCGGCCCGTGGCATGGCGCAGGACCCAGGGCAGCAGATGCCCCACGGTGAAGGCGAGGCCGTCCAGACGACCCGGAGACCGCGCCTGCAGATTCTCTTCGCCGGCCACCGGCCGACCGCACACCGCGGCCAGCACATGGTCAGCGACCCGCTGATGCCCACGCGGATTGAGATGCAATCGATCTGACGACCAATACGCCGGATCACGCAGCTCCGCCGTGCCGAACAGGTCGACGAAGGTCACCCCGCACCGGTCCGCCATCTCCGCCAGCGCCTCGGTCAACCGCGCTCCGCGGCCGCGGATCGTACGGCCGAAGGGCAGGCTCGCCGAGGGATCTGGACCACTGAGGAGGATCGGAGAGACCCCGGCGTCCACGCAGGCGATCAGCGCCGACTCCGTCCGGCGACGAACCGTATCGAGATCCCAGTCCCGGCCCAGAATGTCGTTGCCGCCACCGTTCATCGTCACGACGGTCGGCGGCGGGTCCAGAGCCAGTGCGGCAGGTATCTGATCGTCGACGATCGGAGCCAGCCGGCGCCCCCGAACGGCGAGATTGGCGTATCCGACGTCCTCCCCCGACACGTCGGCGAGCCCCTGTGCGACCAGGTCGGCCCAGCCGCGCACGTCGCCGTCCGACCGAGGGTCTCCGACGCCCTCGGTGAAACTGTCGCCCACCGCCGCATAGCGAACACGCGGCGCCGGCGGCCGCGGACCGTCCGGTTCACCATCACCCATTGGACATATCCTAGGATTCTCCGGTTGCGGGAACGGCCTCGCGCCTCCGGCGGCGCGCCGTAGCCGGCGTCGCTTCCACCGGCTCGGGTCCCGCAGGATCCCCGTAGAGCGCCGCGATCGTTGTGGCATTGTCGGCCTCGACCACCGCTCGGCGCACTTTGAGCGACGGCGTCAGTTCACCCGACGCCAGACTCAGGTCGCGTTCGAGGATCTCGAAGCGTTTGATCGTCTCCCACCGATTGAGCCCCCGGTTCAGCTCATCGACATAACCGGCGACCATCTGCCGCACGGCGGGCGACGTCACGACAGCGCGGTAGTCGCCCGGGATCCGGTGGTCGCGGGCCCAGCCGGCGATCTCGGCCTGGTCCATCGTGACCAGCGCTACACAGTAGTTCCGTCGGTCACCGAACACCAGGAACTGACTGACGTACGGGCACAGGGCTTTGAACTTCGCTTCGATGGCGGCCGGCGCCACGTACTTTCCACCCGAGGTCTTGAACAGGTCCTTGATCCGGCCGGTGATCCGCAGGAAGCCGTCCTCGTCGAGGGCCCCCTTGTCACCGGTCCGCAACCAGCCGTCTGCGGTGATGGCCTGCGCCGTCGCCTCGGGGAGGTTGTGATAGCCGTCCATCACGTGCGGCCCGCGCAACTGCACCTCGCCGTTGTCGTCGATGCGCACCTCGGCACCCGGGAAGACGGAGCCGACGGTGCCGATCCGGTAGGAGTCCGGGGTGTTGACGAACGACGCGGCGGAGCTCTCGGTCAGCCCGTAGCCTTCGAAGATGCGGATTCCAGCAGCATGGAACCACCGTGCGATGTCGTCGTTCAGGGCTGCCGATCCCGAGATGAAGAATCTCAGACGGCCGCCGAATCGTGCACGCACCTTGGCGAAGACCAGACGGTCGGCGGCCGCCCACTGCAGCCGCAGGACGATGGGAATCGGGCGTCGCGTGCGCTTGAGCTCGTCGACACGCATACCCACCGCGAACGCTCGACGGAACACTGCACGCTTCACCCGGCCGGCGCTCTCCTGTGAGGCGACGATCCGGGCATAGGCCTTCTCGAAGATCCGGGGCGCAGCGCCCATGAAGGTCGGCTCGACGATCGGGAGATTGTCGATGATCCGGTCGACGCGGCCGTCGATCGCCGTCGGAAAGCCACACGTCAGCTGGATCGCCAGCAGCACCTTCCCAAACGAGTGCGCCGTCGGGAGCCACAAGAACTGCAGGTCCGTCTCGTCGAGTGTTCCCAGCCGGCGCCCGACGTCCCCCTGATACGCCCAGGCGCCGTGCGTCAGTCGGACCCCTTTCGGCGCCCCGGTGGTTCCGGACGTGTAGATCAGTGTGGCCAGCCGGTCCGGTGTCACCTCGTCACCCGCCCGGGTCACCGCGTCCGGGTCCGCACGCAGGTACTCGTCGCCGAGCCGCTCGAGTTCCTCGACAGTGATGGTCCACTCGTCCTCGGCAGGTCCGTCGATCAGGACGATCCGATGCAGCTCCGGAAGTGCGGCACGGTGTTCGCGGAGCTTCGCCACCTGGGCGGAGTCCTCGGCGAAGACCACCGCGCATCCCGAGTCCGACACGATATGCGCGACATCGGCCGCCGTGGTGGACGGATACACGGTCGTTGTGGCGGCGCCCGCACTGAGAATCGCGAGATCGGCGAGGATCCACTCGACGCGCGTACTCGCGGCGATACCGACGCGTTGCTCGGGGCCTATTCCCAGGGCCAGCAGGCCGGCAGCCCACCGCTCCACCGACGTTCCGACCATTCGCCAGGTCATGTTCTCCCATGCGGCGCCGTCGGCCCCCGGCCATCGATAGGCGATCCGGTCGGCAGAATCGGAGACTCGGTCGCGGAACTGGCGCACCACCGTCGACGGCACCGGCATTTCATTGTGGAGTGTTGATGTCATGTTCGGTCACCTCGTGATGGGTCAGTAGTACCGCTTGAGCAGACGCCGGGAGGTCTCCGGCGCGATACGGCCGAGCAGTCCCAGGCTTCGATAGAGCAGGCCGGTCGTATAGTGCGCGGGATGGTCCTCGATCGCCTTGACCAGGTGTTTGGCCACAGCCTCGGGGTCAAGCAGGCCCGGTGATCGAACATTGAGCGACGAGGTCATCGCCGTCCGCGTCAAGCCCGGGTAGAAGACTGTGACGTTCAGCCCGCTCCGCTCCACCTCGCTGCGCAGAGCCCCGGAGAACGCTTTGATCGCGGCCTTCGTGGCGCCGTAGTTCGCCTGTGTGGGTGCAGGCACGTTCGCCAGCGTCGACGCCACATTCACGATCGTCCCCGACCCGCGCTCGAGCATCGCGGGCAGTATCGCCTGCGTCATCCGGAACGTGCCGAAGTAGTTGATCCGCATCTCGGCCTCGGCACGATCGACGACGTGATCGACGACGAGGGACTGCGACGACACCCCCGCATTGTTGACCAGGACGTCGATGACCCCGAGGAACTCCTCCGCTGCCTGTGCGGCGGCGATGACCGACTCGGGCTTCGAGGAGTCCATCGCGGCGTACCCGACCACCGTCGGATCGTCACTGATCCGCGCTGCGGCCTGCCGGACGTCGTCGACCGGCGGAAGGCCGGTGATGAACACCCGTGCGCCGGCCGCCACCGCGGCGCGTGCGGCCTCGAAGCCGATTCCGGTCGACCCGCCGGTGATGACGATGCGCTGCCCTGACAGGTCACTCGCCATCGGCGGCCTCGGCCCAGTTCGAGAACTCCAGAGCCGTATGCCAGCACTGCTGCTTGATCAGAAACGACGGGGTCGCCTTGGGAAACTCCTCGATCAAGCGGGCATAGAAGCCGTGGCCCGTGTCGCGGAACTGCATCCGTGCGCCGCCGGCGAGGCTCCCGTCCGCGAGCCGCGCCGATGCGACGATCTGGTGGCTGTATCGGGGTTCGCGCGGGTTCGCGAGTCCGTCGTCGCTGCCGTACGCCAGGAAGAACTGATTGAGCATCGGACTTGCCCCGGTCGCCTGCACCACCTGCTGCCGACCGTCTTCGCACGTGCGCAGGAGGTAGTGGTCGGGACAGGCGCGCAGCATCGCGGCACGGTTGTCGGCCCGGAGCTGCTCGTCGAACCAGTCGCAGAAGTAGGCGGACGAGCCCCGCGTCACATGCAACTCAGCGGTGACGAAGGCCCGCCCACGGAAGAGTCCGGCGCCCCATCGTGCGCTCCGGTCGGACAGTTGGAGCGAGCGGCTGAATCGACGCAGGATGCCCTCGGCGCCGATGTCCATCTTCACCGCGACCAGTTGCTCGCGACGACTGACGACGTCGCCGCCGTCGAGTGTCACGCCGAGCTTCTTCGCCGACGCAGTGATCCGCCGATCCTCCCACGCGAGCATTTCGGCCCGGGGCACACGTCGCCCGTGGATGACCGCGTCGATATCGAATTCAGGTGCCATCGGTCGTCACGCTCCCTCTGCAGCGACGGCCGCTTCGAACCAATTGGAGAACTCACAGGCGAGATGCCAGCGATGTCCACGCACCACCGTCTCCGGTATCAACAACGGGAATTCCACGACCAGCCGGGCGTGGACACCGCCGGGAATGTTCCGGAACTGGTGGCGCACACCGCCGATCGGCCGGCCGTTGCCACCCCTCGCCACCCCGTCCAGGCGATGACCGAACAACGGATCGACCGGCGTGGAGAGGCTGGAGACGTCGTCGTAGTCGATGTCGAACGCCGCCGTGAACGGACTCCCCCCGTTCGTCTCGACGACCTGCTGCGCTCCGTCGTGCATACGGAGTACGAAATGGTCCGGGCACGCCAGTTCCATCGCGTCGCGGTCGGACTCGAAGGTGATGTGGTTGAACCATTCGGTGAACCGGCCCGACGACGCACCCTGGACGAACAGCTCGGTGACACACGCGCGGCGCCGGGACGTGACACGAGCCTGCGCAGCACTGACGAGGCCGGCCAGGCGGGTGTCCCGCGCCAGCCGCCGCAGCATCTCCTCGTCGCCGATCGCCCGCTTGGTCTCCAGCCAGTTCTCCCGTCGGGCCGGGATCGGCGCCGCGGGCGGCCGGGCCACACCGAGCTTCGTCGCAGCGGCGTCGATCCGTTTGTCCTCCCAGGCGAGCACGTCCGCCCGCGCATGGAGGCGACCGCCGATCACGGCGCCGATCGCAAGTTCTCGGGTGGTCATCATGGTCTCCTTAACGCTATACGGTCTATCGTTACTGAACGATAAGTGATGGTCGTCATAGCGTCAAGGTGCGGCCTCCGGGGCGGCTCCGGCCATGGCAGGCCATGGCAGGTGTGACGGCGGTACGCCATGATGCAGACATGGTTACGTCACCTCAGCCGGTCCGTCGCACCGGTGGCCGCTCCGCGCGAGTATCCGAAGCGGTGGAGTCCGCCGCCCTCGACCTGCTGCTCGACGTCGGCTACTCAGGACTGACCATCCGCGGAGTCGCCAAGGCCGCCGGCGTCGCCGAAACCACGGTCTACCGGCGGTGGCCGACCATCAATCACCTCACCGCAGCCGCGCTGCTCCGCCTGGCCGCACTCGACAATCCGGTGCCGGACACGGGGAACCTCGAGGGGGACTTGACGGCTCTGCTGAGCCAGATCTGCGACTTGCTGAGCCGACCGGAAGTCCTGCGAGTAGTTCGCAGCGCGGCGGCCGTCGAGGGCGACGATCCCTCCGTGACAGAGGCGCGCGCGGCGTTCTTCGACAGCCGGTTCGCGGCGGCGACCCCCATCGTCGACAGAGCCGTCGCCCGCGGCGAGATCCCGTCGTCGACCGACGGATATCAGCTGATCGAGATTCTGGTGGCACCGGTGTATCTGCGCGCTGTCCTGGGCAATCGTCCGATTGACGGCTCGATGATCGGCGTCTCGGTGGCGTATGCGCTCGCCGGCGCGCGGTCGGGCGCTGATCGCGCCGGCGAGGGCCGGCGGTAGCACTGCGGCGCGGTCGGAACCCCGGCCGGCTCCTGCTGCTGCGGTGCCGTTCGGCCTCGAAGTGAGTTCGCATCCTGATTTCGGGTTCGCGGCCTCGGCTGAGGCCGCGAACCCGAAATCAGGATGCGAAAGTGTGCCCGCACTCAGCGGGCGGGCGGGTCAGCTCTTGATCTTGCGGACCACCAGCACCACGACGAGGGCGCCGGCGCCGATCAGGCCGTAGCGCACGGCGGGCTTGTTGATGATGGCCAGCGCGCGGGTCTTGGCGTCGTCGGCCAGCCGCTGCGGATTGGCGCGCTCGGCCAGCTGGTCGAGGGTCTTGGCGAGATCTTCCCGCGCCTGGGCGATCTCCTGCTCGATGCGTTCGGTGTCGTCGGCCACGACGTTCTCCATCCGGTCGAAGTCTTGTCTCGGGTCGAGCGTGTCCCCGCTGCGCCCCGTGCGGGTGCGCGAGCGGTGCACACGCGACGCACCGAGCCTACCCGGCGCACCCGGTGACCCGGCTAGGCTAGTGCTCATGTCAGTCAACGGACGTCTCGAAGTGGGCGACGTCGCCCCCGCTTTCACCCTCCCCGACTCGCACGGCCGCCCGGTTTCCCTTGCCGACTACGCCGGCCGCAAGGTGATCGTGTACTTCTACCCCGCCGCCATGACCCCCGGGTGCACCAAGGAGGCGTGCGACTTCCAGGACAACCTGACCGAACTGAACGGGCAGGGCATCGACGTCATCGGCATCTCCCCCGACAAGCAGGCCAAACTGGCCAAGTTCGTCGAGCGCGACGAACTGACCTTCCCGCTGCTCTCCGATCCGGACAAAGAGGTGCTCACCGCGTGGGGCGCCTTCGGGGAGAAGAAGCTCTACGGCAAGCTCGTGCAGGGCGTGATCCGGTCGACCTTCCTGGTGAACGAGGACGGCACCCTCGGCGCCGCGCTGTACAACGTGCGCGCCACCGGCCACGTCGCCAAGCTGCGCCGCGACCTGTCGCTGTAGGCGGCCGGCCCCGGTCATGCGTCACGCCGCCATCTCCAGCCAGCCGCTGGTGCCCCGCAAGCGCCCCACCCAGGAGCGCAGCCGGCGCAAATTCGAGGACATCCTGCACGCCGCCCGCACCGAACTGATCGAGGTGGGCTTCGAATCGCTCACCTGCGAACAGATCGCCGCACGCGCCGACGTGCCGATCGGCACCCTGTATCAGTACTTCGCCAACAAGTACGTGGTGGTGTGCGAACTGGACCGAGTGGACACCGCCGGGGTGCGCGACGAACTGACCGCCTTCGCCGGCGAGATCCCGTCCCTGGAATGGCCGGCCCTGCTCGAGAAGTTCCTCGACCATCTGGCCGCGCTCTGGCACACCGATCCGTCCCGCCGCGCGGTGTGGCTGGCGGTGCAGTCCACCCCGGCCACCCGGGTCACTGCCGCTCTCAACGAGCAGATCCTGGCCGAGAAGGTGGCCCTGCTGCTGGCCCCGCTCACCCCCTCCCAGCGCGAGCGCCGGCAGTTGATGGCCGAGGTGCTGGTGCACACGGCCTACTCGGTGCTGAGCTTCTCGGTGCAGACCGAGAACGACCAGCAGCTCGTCGTCGACGAGCTCAAGCGGATGCTGGCCGGCTATCTGCTGCTCGAGGAGGCCGGCGGGCGCGGCTGAGCGCACCCGCCGGAACTCGCACCGGTCAGCCGGCCTGCGGCGGCTCCTCCAGAATCGCCACCGCGGCGGCGGTGTCGCCGTCGTGGGTGAGCGAGACGTGGATCAGCACACCCGAGAGGTATTTGGCCAGGTCGCCGTGCAGCCGGACCTTGGGCCGACCCCAGGTGTCGGTGATTACCTCGACGTCGTTCACCGCCGACTCCGGCAGCACCGGCGACTGCGCGAAGCGGCTCGACGACCAGGCCTTGATCACCGCCTCGCGCGCCGCCCAGCGGGCCGCGAGGTGCTGCTCGTCGTCGCCGGTACGCTCCGCGGAGTCGCGCCGCTCGGCCACCCGGAAGGTGTGCAGCATGGTCGAGCCCGGCTGGTGCAGCTGCTCGGCGAAGGCCGGCACCGACACCACATCGATGCCGACCCCGATCACGCTCACTCGAAGATCCCGGCGGCGTCGAGCCGGCGGGCCGGGTCGAGCAGCAGCGCGGCCTCGGCGTCGTGTTCGTCGGCGGCCTCGTCGAAGCGCCGGTTGGGCGGCCGCTGGTAGGCCGGCTGCACGCCGCACATCGCCGAGAGCAGACGCTGCCGTCCCTCGCGCAGACGCTCCTGCGCCCGCGCCCGGTAGTCGGCCCGCTCCTGCTCGCCGAGGGCGGCGACGAAGGCCTCCGGGTGCACCACCGCGATCAGCCCGGACACGTGCCCGAAGCCCAGCGAGGTGAGCACACCGGCCTTGAGCGGCAGCCGATCGCCCATCCGCAGCGGACGGCGCGGCCACACCAGGTGCGGGTACTCGCGCATCTTGTCGTCGACGCAGTCCAGGCTCCGGTTGGGCGGGATCACCCCGTCGCGCAGCACCTGGCACAGCCCGATCAGCTGGAAGGCGGCCGCACCGCCCTTGGCGTGCCCGGTCAGCGACTTCTGTGAGACGACGAACAGCGGCGCCCCGTCGCTGCGGCCGATCGCTCCGGCCAGCCGCTCGTGGAGTTCGGCCTCGTTCGGATCATTGGCCCGGGTGGAGGTGTCGTGCTTGGACACCACCGCCACCTCGTCCGGGGTCACCCCCAGCGCGCCGAGCGCCGCGGCCAGCGCCGAGTCGCCGCCACCGCGGGCCGCACCCAGGGCGCCCAGGCCCGGGGCCGGGATGGAGGTGTGCACGCCGTCGCCGAAGCTCTGCGCCCAGGCCACCACGCCCAGCACCGGCAGCCCCAGCCGGGCCGCGACGTCGCCGCGGGCCAGCAGCACGGTGCCGCCGCCGGCCGACTCGACGAAGCCGCCGCGCCGCCGGTCGTTGGCCCGGGAGAACCGGCGGGGAGCGATGCCCTTGGCCTCCATGGCCGCCGAGTCCGCGGTCGCCGACATGTCGCCGAAGCCCACGATCCCTTCGATACCCAGATCGTCGAACCCGCCGGCCACCGCGAACAGCGCCTTGCCGAGCCGGATCTTGTCCACGCCCTCCTCGACCGAGACCGCCGCGGTGGCGCACGCCGCCACCGGGTGGATCATCGCGCCGTAGCTGCCGATGTACGACTGAACCACGTGGGCCGCAACCACATTGGGCAGCGCCTCCTGCAGGATGTCGTTGGCCTTCGACTCGCCGAGCAGAGTGTCGACGTAGAGCGATCGCATGGACGTCATACTGCCCATGCCGGTGCCCTGGGTGTTGGCCACCAGACCCGGGTGCACCCAGCGCATGAGCTCGGCCGGGCTGAAGCCGGCGGTGAGGAAGGCGTCGACGGTGGCGACCAGGTTCCACAGGGCCACCCGGTCGACCGACTCGACCATGTCCGGCGAGACGCCCCAGCGGGTGGGATCGAAGCCGGTCGGGATCTGGCCGCCGACGGTCCGGGAGAGCTCGAAGCGGCGCGGAACCCGGATCTCGGTGCCGGCCAGCCGGGTGACGGTCCAGTCGCCCGAGTCGGCGTTGGCCGTGACCCGGGTGCGCTCGGGATCGGCCGACTCGAAGGCGCGTGCGGAGGCCTCGTCGGGAACCGTGAAGCTCAGATCCTCGTCCAGGAACACCGATTCGAGCAGCGGGGCCGAGTTCTCGACCATCGCCCCGTCGTCGGCGTAACGGCGGATGCCGCAGCGCTCGAGCACCGCGTCGTGGTACCGCTCCGCGATCTGCGATTCGGGCACCGGATCACCGGTCTCACCGTCGTACCAGCCCGCCTTGGGCGCGGTGTCCCAGGTGATCAGACCGGTGGTCCAGGCCAGCTCCAGAACGCCTGCGGCGGAGAGCTTCTCGTCCACCTCCATCTCGAACCGGGTGCGTGCCGAACCGTACGGTCCCACCTCGCCGGCGCCGACGATCACCACCAGATCCTCCGGTGCCGCATCCAGCTCGGGCCATTCCAGCTCGGCCGGGAGCTCCGCGCGGGCCGGGGCCGGCAACGCCTCGACGGTGACCTGTGTACTGCCGGGATCCTTTGCCGCACCGGTGGTGCCGGTCCCCTCGGCGGCGGCCTCCTGCGCGACCTTGGCCAGTGCCTTGAGGTCGACCGTGGCCGGGTCCAGGCCTTCGGTGAAGTCGCCGCTGATCGGTGCGAGGCGCGCGGCTTCACGCAGGTCCGGGCTGCACAGCTCGGTCAGCGCCTCGGCCATCTCCTCGGTGCTCCAGGTGCGCACCCCCGCGGCCTCCACTGCGGCGACCATCGAGTCGTTGGCACCCATCAGCCCGGTGCCGCGTACCCAGCCGATCAGCGCATGGGCCAGCGTGGTGCGCCGGTTCCAGGAGTCCTCGGCCTTCCAGCGATTGACCAGCGCGTCGAGCGCGGCCTTGGCCTCGCCGTAGGCGCCGTCGCCGCCGAACATGCCGCGGTTGGGCGAGCCGGGCAGCACCACGTGCAGCCGGGCGTCGAGGTCGGCGTCGGCGTTGATCGCGGACAGTCCGCCGATCAGCCGTTCCACCGACCACAGCAGCACCTTCATCTCCAGTTCGGCGCGCGGTCCGGCCTCGGTCGCATCCCCGGCCACCCGCGGGGCGGCGAACGGGAACAGCAGGTCCGGGGCCATCACCGGCTTGACCACCGCGGTGGAAGCGCCCAGGTTCTCGGTCTGCTCGCTGCCCAGCCAGTCGACGAGCGCGTCGACGTCGGCGTAGGCGGCCAGGTTGGCCGGGGCCACCCACAGCGCCGCGTCGAACCGGGCCCGCTCGCGGTAGAGCCGCGTGTAGTAGGCCAGCCGCCGCTCGCTCAGCGAGGACGTGGTCGCGACCACCGTGGCGCCGCCGGCGAGCAGCCGGCCCACCACGGCCGCGGCGATCGAGTCCGGCGAGGCGCCGGTGACCACCGCGATCTGACCGGAGTACTCCCCCGTCTCGCCGCTCTCGGCGGCCGCGGCGATCGTCGCGTAGGCGTCGGCGGCCGCGGTGCGGCCCTGCGCGAGAGCCTTGCCCTGCCACCAGGTGGCGTGCTTCGCCACGGTGGCTCCGGCACCGGCGAAGCGCCCGGTGAGCTCGTCGAAACCGGCGTCGATCCGGTCGTCGTCGGTGAGCCACACGGTGGCCAGATCCTCCCGGGCGGTGGCCCAGCGGTCGTCGATCAGGACCACCTTGGCGGTATCGAACGCCGGGGTGACCGCACGCTGCCAGTCGCTGCCCAGTTCGGCGCTGACCAGGTCGGCGAGCTGCGCGTGCTGGTCGTCGGCGGCCTCGGCCGAGGCGGTCTCGGCCAGGCCGAGCTTGCGCAGCACCGTCTGGGCCGCCGCGGCCAGCACACCGTCCTTGCCGGTGATCTGCTCGGCGAACTCTCCCAGCGCCGCGGCGTCGACGGTGGCCCCGCCGGCCGCGCCGGTGGCCGGCAGCTCCACGGCGACGCCGTGTGCGGCGCCCACCGAGCGCACGGCACGGTCGATCACCGCGTCGAGGGCGGCGGTGTCGCCCACCGGGCCGTCGAGCAGGTCGCCCAGTTCGCCGCCGCGCACGCTGACGCCGTCGCGGGTGCCCAGGGCGAGCGCGACCAGGGTGTGCAGCGCCCAGCCCGGTCCGAGCTCCCAGACGCCGGTCACCCGGTCGCCGATGTACGCGGGGCGTTTGCCGACCGGCCCGGCGATCTTGCGGACCTGGTCGGCGACCGCATCGGTGAGCACCTCGCCGAGCGGCCGGTAACCGCGGGCCAGCGAGTCGACGGTCGCGCTCAGCGCGGTGAGGTCGGCCTCGGCCGCCCCGTCGATGGCACCGAGTGCGAGTTCGGAGCCGATGTCGAGCAGCAGCTGGTTGCGGCGCGAGGAGACGCCGTCGCAGAGCGCCTCGATGGTGTCGGCCGAACCGAGCTGGTCCACCCGCAGCTTGGTCCACAGCGCGATCACCGCACGCACCGCCGCCGAGGCGGTGAAGGCGATGTCGGCCGGGCGCGGACCGGCGGCGGCCGCCGTCGGTGCCGGAGCCGCCGCGGGCGCGGCCGACGGCTCGGATGCCGCCGGGGTCTGCGCGGGCGCCTCATCGGCGGGCTCGTCGTCCTCGGGCTCGGGCGCACTGTCCTGCGCCAGCAGCACCGCCGCGTCGGTCTCGGCGTTGAGCACCTCGGTGGTGGCGCCGAGGTAGTCGTCGAGCTTGAGCGTGTTGCGGGCCAGACCGGTCAGGGTCGGCGCGGTCTTCAGACCCACCTCCACGAAGCGCTGGACGGCCAGGCCGCCCTGCTCGGCACCGGAGAAGAGCAGGTCCTGGGTCTCGATCCAGCGCACCGGGCTTGCGAACTGCCAGGCCAGCAACTCGATCAGCAGGACACGGGTCAGCTCCGAGGGGCGGGCCGACCAGGAGTCCCAGTCGGCCAGCACCCCGGCCAGGGGCTCGGAGGGCACCAGCGCGGCGATTTCGGCGACGAACTCGCGGCCGAGGTTGAACATCCGGGGCACCAGGTTCGGGATGTACCGGCCCACCAGGATGTCCGGATCGATGTCGGCCGGCAGCAGCTCGTCGAGCTTGCCCCGGAACTCCGGAACACCGGCACGCAGCACCGTCGAGTGGAAGGGCACGTCGATGCCGGGCACCAGCACGAAGGCCGGCTTGCCGCCGTATTCGGCGACGCGGCGCTTGACGACGGTCTCGAGGTGTTCGAGACCGGCCACCGTGCCGGCGATGGCGTACTGCGAGCCGAGCAGGTTCAGGTTCACCACCTCGAGGTACTCGTCCACCTCGGCGCCGGTCGCCGCGACGAAGTCGGTGACCTGGTCGTCGGCCAGCCCGAACTGGCTGGGGCGGATGGCCGCCATCCGGTAGTTGCTGCGGCCCTGCGCATCGCGCGGCACCAGGTGGTGCATGGCGCTGCCGCGCTGGAAGACCACCTCGAGCACCGCTTCGAGCGGCAGCACCCCGGCGCAGGCGGCGAGGGCGTTGTACTCGCCCACCGAGTGACCGCAGGTGATGGCGCCCTCGACGAAGCCGCCGGCCTCCTTCAGCTCGGCGATCTGCGCGACGCCCAGGGTCGCCATCGCGACCTGGGTGAACTGGGTCAGGAAGAGCACGCCGTCGGGGTGGTGATAGGTCTGCCCGCGGGCGACCAGCGTGGTCGGATTGTCCCGGACCACGGCCAGGATGGAGAAGCCGAGCGCCTCCCGCGTGTGCGCGTCCGCCCGGTCCCACACCTCCCGGGCGGCCTTGCTGCGCGAGCGCGCGTCGAGGCCCATCCCCTTGCGCTGGATGCCCTGTCCCGGGAAGGCGTAGACGGTGCGCGGCGGATCGGCCAGGGCCGTCGCCGCCATCACCAGCTGGTCGCCCACCTTGGCGGTGACCTCCAGGACGTCGGCACCGGCCTGCAGACCGACGCGGTCCACCCGCACGGTCACCTCGTCGCCGAGCCGGACCATGCCCAGGTAGCGGGCGGTCCAGCCGCGCAGCGGCCGCGGCGACGGCACCGGTGCGTCGGCGTCGGCCGCGCACACCACCTGCTGGGCGGCGGCCGAGAGCCACATGCCGTGCACGATCGGCTCGCCCAGGCCGGCCAGCCGGGCGGCCAGCGGATCGGTGTGGATCGGATTGCGGTCGCCGGAGACCACCGCGAAGCCGGTCATGTTCTTCGGTGCGGTGATGGTCGCGGTGCGCACATGCTTGCGCTGCGCGCTGCGCTCGTCGGTGAGCGCCCCGCCGGCCCGCTGCGGGTCGGTCAGGTCGGCGTCCCCGTTGCGGCCGCGGATGGCGAAGCGTTCGGTGAGTTCGGCGACGGGCGCGCCGGTTCCGGCGTCGGTCACGGTCACCGCGACCTCCACCACCCGGCCGGCCGAGGCGTCGTAGACGCCGAGCAGCCGGGCCGTGACCGTCAGCGAGGTGTCGGCGGCCGGCACCGCACCGGTGAGGGCGGTGGCGTGATCGAGGTGCACCAGATCCAGCAGGCCTTCGACCACCGGCACGCCGTCGGCGGTGTGCGCCGCGCCGATCACCGAGAAGACCGACGGCCAGCAGGCGGCGACCAGGGTGTCGGGGACGGCGAAGCCGTGCGGGGTGGCCGGGGTGACCGGGGTCAGCGCCGCCGGCAGCGAGGCGCTGGTGGCCCCGGAGTGGTCGGCCACCGCGTCGGCGTGCCAGGGCACCACGGTGGTGACCGCGCCGTCGACCGGCTGCGTGAGGTGTCCGCCGGCGGCGACGGTGAGCAGCTCGCGCATGGCGCCGGCCGCGTCGTCGGTGCGCACCTGCGGCACGGCCCCGTCGACGGCGGTCGCGTCGACGAGCAGGGTGATGGTGACGGTGGTCCCGGAGACCGGCACGCTCAGCTCGAGATCGGTGACGCCGTCGGCGGTGCCCCGGGAGACCACCCGGGCGCCGCTCGGATGCTCGGCGGCGTCGGTGCCGAAGACCTCCCAGTCGCTCCGCTTGCCCAGCAGGGAGACGGGGTTGGGCACGATCCGGCCCGCCCAGGAGACGTCCTGCGCCTCCAGCAGCACGCTCAGCGGCCCGGCCGGGGTCACCTCACCGGTACGACGGCGGGCGTCGATCGGCACCGGCTGCTCGCCGCGGCCGGTCAGATCGCCGACCACCTGCGCCTCGAATCGGTTCAGCAGGTCGCCGACCGGCTCGTCCACCTCGGTGATGCCGGCCACGGCCACCGGGCCGGGGATGATGCACACCGCGTCGGCCGGATAGCGCGCATCGTGGGCCTGCCACAGCGAGTCGCTGCGCCACCAGCGCCGGACGTCCTTGTCGATCACCGGGACGAAGCCGACCGGCTTGCCCGGGGTGCGGCACAGATCCAGGAAGAAGGCCACGTCGGCCGGGTGCAGCACGTCGCTGCCGACCGCGGGGTAGGTCTGCGCCAGCAGCGCCACGGCGGCGTGACCGTCGTCGACCACCTCGCCGAACAGCGAGCCGAATTCGCCGCTGTCGAGCGGATGCATGCGTGCCTCGGTGCGGCGCAGCATCTCGGTGAAGCGCTCGGCCCAGGTGACGTCGGCCCACGGAAGTGGATGCTCCGGATCGGCGCCGACGGCCAGTTCCAGGTAGCGGTCGAGCCACTGCCGGTAGGTCATGGTGTCGACGTCGCCGAAGTAGGGCTTGGCTGTGGCGGCCATGGCGGCGATGATCTCGTCGCGGCGGGCCGCGACGGCATCGGCATCGCCGGCGACCTCGTCGAGCAGCCGGCCGCAGCGCGAGGCGGTGTTGTCGATCTCGTGGATGTCGGCGCCGAGCTGGCTGCGCCCGGAGGCCATGCCGGCGGCGCAGTGTCCGGCGCCGATCCACTCGTCGGCGCCGGCGGTGTCGACCAGCAGCTGCTTGACCTCGGGCGAGGTGGTGGCCTCGAGGGTGGCCATGGCCGCGGTGCCGATCAGGATGCCGTCGAGCGGCATCCGCGGATAGCCGTGTGCGGTGGACCATTCACCGGTCAGGTACTCGCTGGCCCGCTCCGGGGTGCCGATGCCGCCGCCGACGCAGAGCACCACGTTGGCGCGGTCGCGCAGTTCGGCGTAGGTGGCCAGCAGCAGGTCGTCGAGGTCCTCCCAGGAGTGGTGACCGCCGGCCCGCCCGCCCTCGACCTGCACGATGATCGGGAAGTGCGGAACCTCGGTGGCGATCCGGATGACCGCGCGGATCTGTTCGACGGTGCCGGGCTTGAAGGCGACGTAGTGCAGGCCGGCCTCGTCGAACTCGGCGACCAGATCCACCGCCTCTTCGAGTTCGGGGATGCCGGCGGTGACGATCACGCCGTCGATCGGGGCGCCGGCCGCACGGGCCTTCTGCACCAGGCGCTTGCCGCCGAGCTGCAGCTTCCACAGATACGGGTCGAGGAAGAGCGAGTTGAACTGCACCTGCCGGCCCGGCTCGAGCAGCTCGGTGAGCCGGGCGAGATTGCCGGCGAAGATCTCCTCGGTGACCTGGCCGCCGCCGGCCAGCTCGGCCCAGTGCCCGGCGTTGGCCGCCGCGGCGACGATGGCCGGATCGACGGTGGTCGGCGTCATGCCGGCCAGCAGCATCGGCGAGCGGCCGGTGAGCCGGGTGAAGGCGGTCTCGACCACCGTACGCCCGTCCGGGAGGGTGGCCAGCCGCGGCGCGTACAGCCCCCACGGCGCCGACACCTCGGGCACGTTGCCGGGCACGAAGAGATTGCGCTGGCCACCGCGGGTGGCGGCGGCCACGGTGCCCACGCCCTGTCCGCGCAGGCTCGGCGCGGCCAGCCGGGTGACCATGTCGGCGGGGCCGAAGTCGATCATCCAGCGGGCGCCGGCGGCCGCCACCTCGGCCACCTCGGAGACCCAGTCCAGGTGCTGGACCAGGAGCATGTCGGCGTAGCGGTGCGCCAGCGCCGGATCGATGCCGGTGCGCTGCGCCCATCCGGTGACCAGGTCCACGGCCTCGGTCATGTCCGGGTGGTGGAAGGGCACGGTGGTGAGCACCTGCTCGAAGACCGGGGCGAAGGGCGCGCCGCCGGTGACCTTGCGCTTGCGTTCGTCGGCGGAGGCGGCGGCACGCTGCCGGCACAGCCCTTCGAAGGCGGCCAGGTGCCGCGGCGCTCCGGCCAGCACCAGCGAACGCCGCGAGTTGTGGATCGCAACGGCCGGCGCGCCGACGCGCTGATCGGCCGGAAGTTCCGAGACGTACTGCGCCAGCAGCACTTCCACGTCCTGCGGCACCACCTGTGAGACGGCGAGCATGGATGAGGCCTCGGCCGAACCGAGCATGCCGCGGCGCCGGGCGACGAGGGTGGCGGCCGCCCCGATCATCCGGGCCAGGGCGAGCAGCTCACTGTCGCCGGCGTCGGGCAGGTGGCCTCCCGAGGCCAGCGCCTCGGCGGCCAGGGCGCCCTGCGAGTGGCCCACCACCGCCACCGGCGGCAGTTCGGCGGTGTCGAGTCCCTGCTTGGCCAGCGAGGCGATCGCGGCGAGCTGAGTCAGCAGGACACCCGGCATGGAGACGGTGACCGCCGCGAGTTCGTCGGTCGAGGGCACCGGACGGTCCCCGTCGAGGTCGCGCAGCCAGGTGATCGGGTCGAAGCCGTCGGCACCGGCGCGGGCCAGCTCCTCGGCGACGGGCGCCAGCAGGCGGTCTGCGGCCGCGACCACGGCCGCCATCCGATGCTCGAGGTCGGCGTCGATCACCAGCTCGGTGAGCGTGGGCAGCCAGGCGCCGCCCTGCCCGCCGAAGGCGATCGCATAGCTCTCGCCGGCACTGATCCGATCGAGCAGACTCGGCTCCGGGGCGGCGGGGCCGGCGGTGCGCTGGTGCGAGCGGAACTGGTCGAGGGTCACGTGGTCTCCTGACGAGGTGTGTGCAGACGGGTAGCGCTGATGCGGTGTGCGGATGGGTGCACGGCGACGCTGCCGAACGCCTGCAATAATGACACAAAAATATGAGGAAACCCTCATGTTTAGTTCCGACTTCGGGGTATACCCGCCGGTAGCCCCGCGAGTAACTGCTCTCGCCTGCACTTTCCGCACTCAGCAAATCGTTATCAATCCGTTATGTTCGGTCGGCGTGGAATCCGCCCGCACGGCGGGTCGCACACCCCCGCGGATGCCGTCGGCACGCGCAGCCCGGCGTCATTCAGCAAATCGATGTCTGCCCTCGTCGGAGCGGGTTCGGTGATAGCTTTCTGAGCTACTGACAACAAAGGAGAACCAGATGCACCGACCGAATCGACTGGTTGCGGCCGTCGTGGCCCTCGGGGCCGCCGCAGCGCTGAGCCTCACGGCCTGCTCGTCCGACGACTCCGGTGAGAAGGCGCCGGCGTCATCTGATCCGGCCGCCTCCGAGCTGCTGACGAAGGCCGCCGACAGCACCGAGGCACTCAAGGGAGCCCACATCACGGTCACCGTGAACGGCGACCTGCCGGGTATGAACGCCACCTCGGTGGTGGCCGATGTGAACACCGATCCGGTCTCCGGCAGCGGTGAGGCCACCTTGAACATGGGCGGCACCGAGTCCAAGGCTCCCTTCGTCTACCTCGACGACCGGCTCTACGCCAACGTCCAGGACAAGGGCTGGATCGACTACGGCGACGGCCGCTCGATCTACGACGCCTCCAAGGTCCTCGACCCCGAGGCCGGCGTTCCGGCCATCCTGCGCAGCCTCGAGGGCGCCCAGGAAGCGGGCAAGGAGGACGTCGACGGCGTCTCCGCCACCAAGGTCACCGGCACCGTGCCGGCATCCAAGGTCGCCGGCCTGACCGGCGCCACCGGCAAGAGCGCCACCGAAGCCACCGAGGCGCTCGACACCACCGTGTGGGTGACCGACGACAACCAGGTGGCCAAGGTCGAGGTGGCCCCGGCCGCCGAGACCACCGTCACCGTGACCCTCTCCGACTGGAACAAGACCGTCGAGGTGAGCAAGCCGGACGACGTGGAGACCCCGAAGGCCACCCCGACCACCTCGGCACCGGCGGATCAGCCGACCCGCGAGAAGGCACCCAACTGATCTCGGCGGCCAACCGCCCACCCTCGTAAGGAGCAATCATGAACATCACCAGACGCCTGATCACCGCCGGCCTCGCGGCCGTCGGTGCCGGGGCGGCGCTGACCGTCGGCGCCTCTGTAGACCCGGCTCCCGCCCATGCCTACGACTACTACGGTGCGCTCGCGCTGTCCCCGAGCACCGGCGCCACCGGCCGGGCGTGGGACTATCCCAGCGAATCGCAGGCCGCGAACGCCGCCCAGGGCGCCTGCGGTTACACCGACTGCCGGGTGGTCACGACCTTCGTCAACGGCTGCGGCGCCATCGCCAGCTCGCCGTCGTACTGGGGCTACGGCCGGGCCCCGGATCTGTGGACCGCGCAGTCGTACGCGCTGAGCGCGGCCGGCGGCGGCTACATCTACGACTGGGTGTGCACCAGCGGTCACTCCTGACCGGCCGCTCGTCACGCAGAGCCCCGCATCGGATGCCTCCGGTGCGGGGCTCTGCCGTCGCCGTCCCGGCGGTCGCTGTCGGTACCGGCCGATAGGGTGAGCCCATGTCCGACTGCGTTTTCTGCCAGATCGCCGACGGCCGCGAGACCGGGCATGTGGTCTACGCCGACGACGACGTACTGGCCTTCCTCGACATCGCCCCGATCACCCCGGGGCACACCCTGGTGATCCCGCGCCGGCACGCCTCCGGCCTGGCCGATCTGGATCCGGCGCTCGGCGCCCGGCTCTTCACCACCGGCCAGCGCATCGCCGCAGCGATGCGCTCGCCGGCGTTCGGCGCCGACGGGGTGAATCTCGCGCTCAACGACGGCCGGGCCGCCTTCCAGACCGTCTTCCACACCCATCTGCACGTGCTTCCCCGCGCCGACGGCGACAGACTCCGCCTGGCCCGCGGCTTCCTCACCCGCCGCCCCGGCGATCTGGCTGCCGTGGCCGGACGGCTGCGCGCGGCGATCGGCGCCACCGCCCCCGGCGACGATGCCACCGCCCCCAGCCACGATGCCACCGACCGACGGGAGCACCCCGATGCGTGACGCCCTCGACAGCGCTCTCGTCGAGCGCGCCGCCGCGCTGCTCGAGGCCGCCGGCCACGTCGTCGTCTTCACCGGTGCCGGCATGTCCGCCGAATCCGGCGTGCCCACCTTCCGCGATGCCATGACCGGCCTGTGGTCGCGGTTCTCACCCGAAGACCTGGCCACCCCCGAGGCCTGGGAACGGGACCGGGAGACGGTGTGGCGCTGGTACGCCGGACGGGCGGCGGCCGTACGGGAGGTGGCGCCGAACGACGGTCACCGGGCCGTCGCCGAGCTCGGCGACCGGCTGACGTCCCGGGGAGGCGCCCTGAGCGTGGTGACCCAGAACGTCGACGATCTGCACGAGCGGGCCGGATCCGAGGTGGCCGGCCACCTGCACGGCAGTCTGTTCCAGCCGCGCTGCGAGGTCTGCGACCGCCCGGCCGGCGGCGAGCTGTCCGTGGCGCCGGACCTGCCGCACTGCGAGCTCTGCGACGGCCCGATCCGGCCCGGCGTGGTCTGGTTCGGCGAGATGCTCCCGGCCGGTGCCTGGCGGGCGGCCGAGCAGGCCTTCGCCGCCGCGGACGTGGTGCTGATCGTCGGCACCAGCGGCCTGGTGTACCCGGCGGCCTCCCTGCCGATCGAGGCCGCCGAGCGGGGCACGCCGATCATCGAGGTCAACCCCGAGCCGTCGACACTCACCCCGACGACGGACTGTTTCCTGCCGGCCGCTGCCGGCACCGCGCTGCCGGCCCTGCTGCGCGTCTGACACCGCCGACCGGGCTCACGCGGCCGCGGTGCCTCCCTCCAGCACCGCAGTGGTGAGGCGCCGGCGTTTGAGCACCGAGCCTCCCAGCAGGAGATAGCCGACGACGATCCACAGTGCGATCGCACCGAAGGCCTGCCCGGCGCCCGGACCGATCAGGCCGCCGTCGAAGAAGGCGGCGCTGCGCACGGTGGTGCCGGTGGCGCCCAGCGGCAGCCACTGCCCGAGGTCGCCCCAGACCCACGGCAGGTATTCCTTGGGATACGACAGGCCGGCCAGCGGCATGCCGACGATCATGAACACCAGGGCGGCCACCCCATCCCGGCGAGTCCGATCAGCGCGACCAGACCGGCGACGGCCGCGGAGATCGCCCAGATGCCGCACGCCATCGCCAGCCACGGGCCCCAGAAGCCGCCGTCGATCACCCCGACGGCCAGCGCCGCGCCGATCACCGTGGCGCCGACCGTGGCCGCGCCGACGGGCAGCAGGACGGCGATGAGCCAGGCGCGGCGGGCGAGCTGGGTCAGTGCGATGCCCAGCGCCGCACCGGCCATGAAGACCGGCATCACGATCGAGCCGAAGCCCGAGCCGCGCGGATCGTCGGCGGTCGGCGGGGCCACGTCGATCACCTCCGGTGGGCCGCCGGCCCCGGCGATCTCCTGGCCGAGGGAGGTCAGCAGGGTGGCGACCGCCTGGCTTCCGCCGGTGGCGATGACCGTGGCCTGTGGCGCCCCCAGCACGACACCGCCGTAGACCTCGCGATCGGCGGTGGCCGTGGTGAGCGCTTCGAGACTGTCGAAGCCGCGCACGTCGAAGGCGCCGGGCTGGTGCTCGTCGATCGCCGAACGCACCTGCTCGATGCCGGCAGCCGGTCCGGCGACGCCGATCGGCAGGTCGTGCGGCGTGGCCCGCGAGGCCGGTACGATGAAGACCAGCAGCACGAGCGGGATCAGGATCGCCAGGCCGACGATCACGCCGATCAGCTTGCGGGCAAGGCCAGCGGGCCTAGTAGTCCCTTCGGTTCAACGAATGTTGAGGACCACGGTAGGCCGTCGGCCCGGCGAAGACAATCGGTAGAATCCGGACCGTGGCTAACAGGAGCGGTCGCCGTGAAGCCGGCAGCACGGCGCGGGAGGACATCCTGCAGGCGGCCCGGGACTTGTTCGCCAAGAACGGATTCGGCAATACGAGCCTGCGCGCGGTGGCCACCCGGGCCGGCGTGGACGTCGCGCTGATCCCCTACTACTTCGGCAACAAGCGCGGACTCTTCGTCGCGGCGCTGGAACTGCCGGTGGACCCGGGCGCGATGATCGCCGCCGCAGTCCCCGGCCCGCGGACCGGGCTGGGAGTACGCCTGGTGACGGCCTTCCTGACCACCTGGTCCAGTCCGGACACGGGCCCGGCCATCCAGGCCTTCATGCGCACCGCCATCACCGATGCCGACATCGCGCGGGTCGTCGGCGAGTTCGCCTCAACGGCGATGCTCCCCCAGCTGTGCAGCCAGGCCGAGGTGTCCGAGGACACCGCCCGGGCCCTGGCCGCCCAGCTCTTCGGACTGGCCACCCTGCGCTATCTGATCGGCGCCCCGGCCTTCCGTGCCCCGACGGTCGACGAGCTCGTCGCGACCTTCGGCCCGCGACTGCAGGCGGTCATCGACCTCGACTGAGACGTCCCGGGAACCGGACGCCTACCCGGACCCGGCTCAGCCCCGGCTCCGGCCGGCCACCCGCGGCGGGCGCTTGCCCCAGTGGTCGCGCTTGCCGCGCTGCCCGCCCTGACCGCCGCCGAAGTTCTTGCCCCCGCGCTGCCGCGGCGGACCCATGTCCGGACGGATGTCGATCGGATGGCGACCGATGCGGGTGTGCTTGAGCATGGCCAGGGTCTCGGCGTCCAGATCGTCGGGCAGTTCGACCAGACTGAAGTCGTCGCGGATGCTGATGTTCCCGAAGTCCCCACGGGTCAGGCCGCCCTCGTTGGCGATGGCTCCGACGATCGCACCCGGCGAGACCTTGTGCTTGCGGCCCACCGCGATCCGGTAGGTGGCGAAGTGGCCGCCGCGCTTGGGCTTACGATCGCGTTCGCGGTCGTCGCCGCGCTCGCGCCGCTGCCCGGCCGGCGGATCCGGCGCCATCAGGAAGCCGCCGTCCCGGGTCTCCAGGGCCAGCGCGGCCGCGATGTCGGCCATCGCCACGTCGTTGTCGCGGGCGTAGTTCTCCACCAGGCCGCGGAACATGTCCAGGTTCTCCGAGGCGAGGTTGTTGGTGATCGACTCCCCGAAGCGCGCCACGCGCTGGGCGTTGACGTCCTCGGCCGACGGCAGGTCGATCTCCTCGAGCTGCTGCTTGGTAGCGCGTTCGATGGAGCGCAGCAGGTGCCGCTCGCGCGGCGAGACGAACAGCAGCGCGGTCCCGGAGCGGCCGGCCCGGCCGGTGCGGCCGATCCGGTGCACATACGACTCGGTGTCGTGCGGGATGTCGTAGTTCACCACATGCGAGATCCGGTCCACGTCCAGACCGCGGGCGGCGACGTCGGTGGCCACCAGGATGTCGATGGTGCCGTTCTTGAGCTGGTTGATGGTGCGCTCGCGCTGCGCCTGCACGATGTCGCCATTGATGGCGACCGCCGAGAGTCCCCGGGCGCGCAGCTTCTCGGCGAGCTCCTCGGTGGCGGACTTGGTCCGCACGAAGATGATCATCCCGTCGAAGGTCTCCACCTCCAGCAGCCGGGTGAGCGCATCGAGCTTGCGGTGGTGCGAGGTCTGCAGATACCGCTGGGTGATGTTCGCGGCCGTCTTGGTCTCCGCCTTGACCGTCACCTCCACCGGGTCGTTGAGGTACTTGCGGGCCAGCCGGCCGATCGCTGCGGGCATGGTGGCCGAGAACAGAGCCACCTGCTTGCGATCGGGGGTGTCGGCCAGAATCCGCTCGACGTCCTCGGCGAAGCCCATGGTGAGCATCTCGTCGGCCTCGTCGAGCACCAGCAGCTGCAGATCCGACAGATCCAGGGTGCCCTTGTCGAGGTGATCGATCACCCGGCCCGGGGTGCCGACGATGACCTGGGCGCCGCGGCGCAGTCCGGAGAGCTGGATTCCGTAGCTCTGGCCGCCGTAGATCGGCAGCACCTTCACCTCGGGCATCTTGGCGGCGTACTTGCCGAACGCCTCGGCCACCTGCAGGGCCAGTTCCCGGGTGGGGGCGAGCACCAGCACCTGCGGGGTGCGGGCGGAGGTGTCCAGACGCGAGAGCGCCGGCACCGCGAAGGCGGCGGTCTTGCCGGTGCCGGTCTGGGCCAGGCCCACCACGTCGCGACCGTTCATGAGCGGCGGGATGGTGGCCGCCTGGATGGGCGAGGGACGTTCGTATCCGATGTCGTCGATGGCGGCACGGACACGCGCATCGATATCGAAGCCGTCGAACGAATCGGCGGCCGACGCCACCGCGTCCGCTTTGTCGGAATCAGAGCTCAGGGCTCCGGAGGGCTGGGTCCGGCTCATCGCCGCGCGTTCGTAGTCATTGCCTGGAGATTCTACCCCGAGGAGCGTATGTGATCTGTCCCACTTACTCCCTGGTACTGTGCCGGGCACGAGGTTCGGCCGAGCCTCGTGAGATCTGACGACCCCGAGGGGATTTGACGACCATGCAGGAGTACACCACTCCATCGACCTTCACGGTGGATGACCGAGCGACCACCGTCACCCGCGTGCAGACGCTCCGCAGAGAACGCCCGACGATGCCGGTGTTCAAACGCCGGGGCGAATCCGGCAATTGGATCACCGTGACCGCACGCGACTTCGCCGACGAAGTGGACGCGATCGCCAAGGGGCTGATCGCCAGCGGCGTGGATGCCGGCGACCGGGTGGCGCTGCTCTCGTCCACCCGCTACGAGTGGTCGGTGATCGACTACGCGATCTGGCGGGCCGGTGCGACCACCGTCGCGATCTACGAGACCTCCGCACCCGATCAGGTGGACTGGATCCTCAACGACTCGGGCGCCTCGATCCTGCTGCTGGAGAACGCCGGACATCAGACCAGGCACCAGGCGGTGATCGAAGGCGCGACGGCACTGCGCGAGGTGCTGGTGATCGAATCGGACGCCCTGGCGCAGTTGCGCAAGCGCGGCGAGGAACTGCCCGACTCGGTGCTCGATGCCCGCGAGGAAGGCGCCCGGGCCGACGACGCCGCCACCTTGATCTACACCTCGGGAACCACCGGACGCCCCAAGGGCGTGGTGCTGACCCACCGGAACTTCCTCACCGAGTGCTATGCGACCGCCGAGTCGGTCGGCACCGGACTGAACGAGGGGAAGAGCACGCTGCTCTTCCTGCCGATGGCCCATGTCTTCGCCCGGGTCGTCGCCGTGGGCTGCATGGAGAACGGGGTGGTCATGGGCCACACCGCCGACTTGGCGAATCTGGTCCCCGACCTGGCCGTCTTCCAGCCCGACTACGTGCTGTCGGTGCCGCGCGTCTTCGAGAAGGTCTACAACACCGCCGAGCAGAAGGCGATCGACGGCGGCAAGGGCGGTGTCTTCGCGAAGGCCGTCGACACCGCCGTCGAGTACAGCAAGGCGCTCGAGAACGGCAAGGTGGGCCTGGGCCTGCGCCTCAAGCACGCCGTCTTCGACAAGCTGGTCTACGGCAAGCTGCGCGCCGCCCTGGGCGGCCGCTGCTCGGAGGCGGTCTCCGGCGGCGCACCGCTCGGCGAGCGTCTCGGGCACTTCTTCCGCGGCGCGGGCGTCACCGTCTACGAGGGTTACGGCCTGAGCGAGACCTGCGCGGCGGTGACCGCCAACAACGTCGACCACATCAAGATCGGCTCGGTGGGCCGGCCGGTGCCGGGGGTGACCGTCCGGATCGCCGAAGACGGCGAGGTGCTGCTTCAGGGCCCGATGATCTTCAACGGCTACTGGCGCAATGAGACGGCCACGTCCGACTCGATCCGGGACGGCTGGTTCCATACCGGCGACGTCGGCCGGCTCGAGGACGGCTTCCTGCTCATCACCGGGCGCAAGAAGGAGATCATCGTCACCGCCGGCGGCAAGAACGTCTCCCCGGCCCCGCTCGAGGACACCATCCGGGCGCACCCGATGGTCAGCCAGGCACTGGTGGTCGGCGACAAGAAGCCGTTCGTCGCGGCCCTGCTGACCATCGATCCCGAGGCGGCGCCGGGCTGGCTCGAACGCCACGGGCTGCCGGCCGACACCTCGATGGCCGACCTGGCCGCCAACGAGACGCTGCGCGCCGAGCTGGCCACGGCGATCGACGAGGCCAATGCGAAGGTCTCGGCGGCCGAGGCGATCAAGAAGTTCGAGGTGCTCAGCACCGACTTCACCATCGACTCCGGTGAGCTGACGCCGACGATGAAGCTCAAGCGCAACGTGGTGCACGAGACCTACCAGCAGGCGATCGCCGACCTGTACGCCTGAGTCGTCGACGACCCCTCGTCGGGACATTCACCCGAGCCACTTCAGTCACATCCACCTCGGTAACAACTGAAGCAACTCTGGTAACAACTCGGACACGGTGAGTGTGGCGCGCCGGCCCTCGGGCCGGCGCGCCGTACCGTCCCCGCATGGGTGTGACCAGGCCGGGCCGCGATCTGGCGATCGATGCCACCCGCGGGCTGGCGATCTGGAGCATGGTCTCGCTGCACTTCGCCGACGGCCGGCGCATCGCCGCACCCACCCACGCCTACCCCTTCGTCGACGGCCTGAGCGCCTTCGTCCTGCTCTCCGGCCTGGTACTGGGCATCGTCTACCGGCGCTGGACCGACCGGCACGGCCTGGGCTTCGCCTACCGACGGCTGGCCCGGCGGCTGGTCACCCTCTACGCCGCGCAGCTCTTCCTGTCGCTGGTCGCCGTCGCGGTGAGCACCCGGCTGACCGCCCGGCAGTTCTCGATGATCACCGTGCTGCCGCCCGATGTGAGTCCCGGGCGCCAGCTGTGGTGGGCGCTGACCCTGCGCTGGCTGCCCAGCGGCGCCAGCATTCTGGTGGTCTATCTGGTGCTGATGGCCTCGGTGATCGTCCTGCTGCCGCTGCTGCGGCGCCGCGGCGGTGCGGCGGCGGTGCTGGCCGGCTCGGTCGGCCTGTATGCGGCCGTGCAGCTCTGCGGCTGGCAGGCCACCGTCCTGCACTCGCATCCCGGCGGCGGCCCGATCGCGGATTGGGCGGCCTGGCAGGTGCTCTTCGTTCCGGCCCTGGTGATCGGCTGGAAATGGGTGGACTGGCGGGTGCCCGAGCGCGTCGACGCCGCGCTGCCGGCCCTGCTGCTGCTGACGGCGCTGCTCTGGCTCGCACTGCGCCCGGGCCGCCCGCTGGCCCAGTGGCTGGCCGACGATCCGTCGCTGACCGCCAAGGTGACCCTCGGCCCGGCCCGTGCCCTGGCCGCCTGGCTGGTGGTGACCTGCGTCTATGCCGTCTTCCGCCGTCTCCTACAGTGGATGCGGCGGGAGTGGCTGCGTCCGCTGGAGACGGTGGGCGCCCGCAGCCTCGACGCCTACGTGATCCAGGGGGTCGCCCTGATGGCGGTGCCCACCTGGATCGTTTTCCGGCCGTGGGGCGCCGTGCTGTCGACCGTGATCGCGCTGGCGGTGTTCGGCTGCTGCTGGGCCTGGGCCCAGGCCCGGTCCCGCTGGGGTATCGACAAGTTGCACCGCGCCCCGGTCCTCGCCGCCGCGCGGATCGGCAGCGCGCGGCGCGAGAGGAAGGGCGAGACATGGCGCAGCAGCGACCGGATCGGACAGCGGCAGAAAGCCTCGGCGAGCGCACCCTGAGCGTGCACGGCGGAAATCAACCGGGCGGCCCCGGCACCCCCATCCGGGTGCCGATCACCATGGCCAACTCGTATCATCTGCCCGAGGATCCGTCGTCGCTGGACTGGTCCAATCCCGATCACGTCATCTACACCCGCAACACCGGCCTGAATCAGATCGCACTGCAGCGCAAGCTGGCCGCGCTCGAGCACGGGGAGGATGCGCTGGCCCTGGCATCCGGGGTGGCCGCCCTGCACGCGGTGTTCTTCAGTCATGTGGCCTCCGGCGATCACGTGGTGGTCTCGGACACCACCTACGAGGCCACCTACAAACTGTGGACCACCCTGCTGCCGCGCAAGTACGGGATCGAGGCGACCTTCGTCGACGTCGGCGATCCGGATGCGGTGGCCGCGGCCATGCGCCCGAACACCCGGCTGGTGATCACCGAGGTGATCGCCAATCCCACGACCAAGGTGGCCGACATCGAGGCGCTGGCCGCGGTGGCGCACGCCGGCGGCGCGCTGCTGGTGGTGGATTCGACGTTCACCCCGCCGCCGCTGTACCGGCCGCTCGAGCACGGCGCCGACCTGGTGATCCACTCGCTCACCAAATACATCAACGGGCACGGCGATGCGATGGGCGGCGCGGTGATCGGCAGCGCCGAGCTGATCGCTCCGATCCGGGCGGAGGCGATGGTCGACGTGGGCGGGGTGATCTCGCCGTTCAACGCCTGGCTGATCGTGCGCGGTTCGGTGACCCTGCCGCTGCGGCTGGCACAGCACTGCGCCAATGCCGCCGAACTCGCCCGGTTCCTGGAGGCCGACGAGCGGATCGCGTATGTGGCGTATCCGGGTCTGCCGAGTCATCCGCAGCACACGACGGCGGCGGCCCAGTTCGGTGAGCGCGGCTTCGGCGGCATGATGTCCTTCGCCCTCGACGGCCCGCCGGAGCTGCAGAACCGTTTCGTCAGCGAGCTGAAGGTGATCACCTCGGCCGTCTCGGTGGGCCACGACGAGTCGCTGATCGTGCACACCGGCACCGCGGGACCGCGGGTCGCGGCCTATCCCGAGCCGTTCCGCAGGCTCGGGCATCTCCGCTTCTCCGTGGGCATCGAGGACGTCGAGGATCTGCGCGCCGACCTGGCCGCGGCCCTGGACGCCGCCTGCGGCTGAGCGCCCGCTACCGCGCCTCGTACAGGATCCCGCGGGCGAACGCCTCCCGGACCGCAGGCATCGCGGCCTGCGCGAGCGCATCGCGGTCCACGCCGTGGACGTCGGCGAGCAGGGACAGCAGCACACCCAGCGGCACCTGCCCGCGGCAGCCGGCCAGCAGCGCGGTCATCACCTCGTCCACCGGGAGCACCGCACCCGGACCGCCGGGGCGGGTGACCGCCGCCGACACCTCCTGCCAGCCCTCCGCACCGGGCAGCGACTGAGTCTCGAGGAAGACCGGAGCGGTGGTGAGCCGGGTGGCGAGCAGCTGCTCGTCGGTGCGGGTGCGCAGGTAGTCGCGCCGCGCCCAGAAGGCCTGGGCCTCGGCGCCGGTCACCTCCTGGCCGGCGGCGGTGATCTCTTCGACGATCACCTCGGCCGCACGGTCGTCGAGCGGCCGGCGCAGCGTGACCACCCCCATCCCGATCCCGGCGATGCCCTCGCTCTCGAACCAGTCGAGCCAGCGCGCGGCGCGGGCCGCGGCATCCTGCGCGGACTCCCCCGCGTCGGCCACCCACAGCGAGATGTAGCTGATCGGGTCGGCGAGCTCACGCTGCACGGCCCAGGCGTCGAGTCCGGTGGCGGTGAGCCAGCCGGTGATCCGCTCGGCCCAGCGCTCCTCGTCGTACACCACCCAGTTGGCCAGCAGCACCGCCACACCACCCGGTTCGAGGTGCTCGGGGATCTCGCTGATCAGCCGCTCCGAGAGTGCATCGCCGGTGAACCCGGAGTCGCGGTAGATGTAGTCCTGTGCGCCAGAGCCGACCACGAACGGCGGATTGGAGACGATCAGGTCGAAGCGTTCGCCGGCGACCGGTTCGAACAGACTCCCCTCCCGCAGGTCCCAGGTCATCGCGTTGAGCCGGGCGGTGGCCGCCGCCAGTGCCAGGGCCCGCGGGTTGGTGTCGGTGGCGACGATCTGCCCGCAGTGCGCATCCATGTGCAGGGCCTGGATGCCGCAACCGGTGCCCAGATCCAGGGCGCGCCGCACCGGCGTGCGGATCACCGCCTGCGCCAGCGACATCGACGCGCCGCCGATGCCCAGCACGTGATCGTGCGCCACGGCGCCCGGCGCGAGCAGCGGGTCCTGGTCGGAGACCACCAGCAGGTCCGGGGCCGCATCGTCGTCGGTGGCGGTGGCCGGGTGCGGCCGGATGTCGAGCAGGGCGCGCACCGCGGTGCGCGCCTCGTCGTCGTAGCCGAGGACGCCCTGCTCGACCAGGACGGGGATCGGCGTACTCGGCAGGGCCGCGGCGACGTCGGCGGCCGATTCGGCGGATCCGAGCAGGAACAGCCGGACCAGGGTGGCGCGCGACGCCAGTTCCGGGGGTGCTGCGGCCGTCGCACGCAGCGCCGGCCACCAGGTTCCCGCGGTCAGCGCCGCGTCGGCGGCCCCGCCGAGCAGTTCCTCGATCCCCGAACCTGAGAAGTCTGCGGCGCGCAGATCACGGCCGAGAGCATCGACGACGGCGGGGTCCGGCAGCGGGAGGTGCAGGGGATTCTCGGTCACAGCGTGTCAGCGTACTGCCGACGTGACCAGGACCACTGACCGAGTTCACCTCCCGGACACTGTTTGTTTTCTAAGCCTATGCTAACTTTCTGTGCGAGCAGGTCGGGAACCTTGTCGCGAATCGGGTAATCCACGTGGGATGCCCCGTGTTCGTCCGGCGCTTCATGAGACTTTCCGGCCACGTCCGTTTCCGTGCGAAAGAGTGAGACCAGATGAAGCAGTCGGCGACCGCCTGGAGCTGTGAGCATTACCGTCCGAGCAACAGGCAGCGCTGGGCCGTCCGGCTCACCACCGCCGGGGTGCTGAGCGGGGTCATGCTCAATGCCGCGGTGCCGAACGGCAACGCCGCCGTCTTCACCCCCGAGCTCACGCCCGCCGCCTACAGCCCGGTCGCCAAGAAGAAGACCAAGCCCACCAAGAAGGCACCGGCGAAGAAGAAGAACGAGACCTACCAGGAGCGCCAGGAGCGGATCTCCAAGTCGCCGCGGTCGATGTTCGCACCGCTGGCCGAGAACAAGGGCCAGGACACCACCTGCGTGAGCGGTGAGTTCACCACGCTGAGTGTGGTCTACGACTCGATGGCCGAGTCGCTCGCCGCCGCACTTCCGGCGAACATGCGGGCGGGCGTGCTCAATCAGTCGGCGGCGGTCAAGCAGTCGATGGCCTCGATCAAGGTCTCCACGCTCGCCATCTCGGAGCACCCGTTCTCCCTCGGAGCCGACGCCGACGATCCGAGTTATCGCACCCCGCTGTCGCAGAAGATCGTGAACGACCTGCTGAAAATCCGGGATGGCCGGGGCTCCGAAGCGATCGAGCTCGGCAATCTGACACTCAGCCAGGCCGTGGAGACCTCGTGGCTGTACCTCTCGGTGGGAATCATGGCCCCGCTGCAGGTCGGCGTCGGCCTGCTCGGCACCGTCAGCTTCGACTCGACGTTGTCGACGATTCTGCAGGTCGCCGGGTACGGACTGACGGGCGGGTCGATGGGCCTGGGGTATCTGTACCAGGGCATCAGCAGCGCCATCCTGAATCAGTGTGTCGCCCGGGTGACCGATGAGCAGATGGAAGACGCCGGCAAGCCCAGCGACGAGACCTTCGACATCGACATGCCCGCCTTCATCTCCGACACGGCGAATCAGCTGGCGCTGGCCGACTCGGAGACCTGCCCGGCGGTGGCCGATCAGAGCCTGGGCCGGATCGTGGAGCGGACCCGCAGCTACTTGAAGTCGCAGTATCCGGTCGGCTCGCCGATCCGGGGACAGATCGACGCCGCGGTGAACACCGTGGTCCGCGGGATGAAGTCCACCCAGGTGCCGCATAATCTGATTCCGGCCGACAAGGCGGACTTCACCTCATCAGAATCCGCCATCTCCACCGTGACCCCCATCCTCCTGAGCTTCGGGCCGACCATCTCAAAGCAAGTTCTGCAGCAGCCGGAGCTGGGTGAGGCCCTCGGCACCATCGCCAAGATCGTCGGCGGCACACCGCTCGACATCGTCCTCGGCCTCGCCCACAACATCGGTCAGGGCGACGACCTCACCGAGACGGTCAGCGCCTATGACCTGACCGTCACCAAGTCGCTGACCGCGGTCTACTACTCGTACGCCCTGGCCGTCTATGTGTTCACGACGGTCGGTGGCAGCGGAGACTTCGGTGCAGAGTCGGCCGAGGGTGAGGTCCTGCCCGGAATCGTGCCGCTCGGCCAAGGCGTCACCGTCGCACCGTTCAAGGCGATCGGCATTCTGGCGAACCTCCCGCTCACCTATGGCCTGATCACCTACCACAACGTGCTGCGCACCATGTGCTTCGTCGAGGACGACACCACCGGCACCGGCCTGGGCGCCGAGGCCAATAAGAAGGATCCGGACGCGCACAAGAAGGCCGTCGACGAGGCCAAGGCGAAGGAAGCCAAGGCCAAGAAGGCCCAGAACAAGAAGACCCAGAGCAAGAAGTCCCAGAACAAGAAGACCCAGAACAAGAAGACCCAGAACAAGAAGACCCCGAGTACGAAGACCCAGAACCCGAAGTCGTCGACCACCACGCGCAACTCGCGCACGGCCGGCACCACGGTGGCGCCGGGCCTGCAGGTGGTGCCCGGGCTGACGCTCCCCGAGTTCAAGTAAGCGCAGCGCTCACCGAGCGCCGTGCCCGCACGCCGCGGAAACCGGTCGGCACCCGCTGCTCCCCGTCGGAGCGCCGGGTGCCGACCGGTATTCTGGTCGGCGCACGCGCGAGTGGCGGAATTGGCAGACGCGCTGGATTTAGGTTCCAGTGTCTACGGACGTGAGGGTTCAAGTCCCTTCTCGCGCACCATCACACCCCTGCCGGCCTCCGGCCGGAGTGCGCCCACCGAGTTGAGTGACATCCCGGAGTGCTCCGCGCGATGATGCACTGAGCCGTCCTGGGCTGCTACGCGATAGCACCTCAGGACGGCCTTGTCAGTTGCAACGATCAGTGTCGATCATTTACACCACACCAGTAGCTTCAGACCCTTAAGTCACAGTGGCCTCATTGGTCTCAAGTTCATCTCAGACCTCACGATCTGGCCGAACCGGGAGGTCCGAGCCTGTCACGCTGCAACGGACGTCGGGTCTGCGAGAAGCACCGGCCTCGTCCCGCACAGGAGAGAACAGCACCATGAAGATCCCCTTCCGCCGCGCCGCCGCGGCCACCGCCATGACCGCCGCCCTCGTCGCCGGCGCCGCGCTGGGCGCACCGGCCGCCACCGCGGCACCGACCGGCGAGGCGCTCGCCGCGAAGACCGCGCTCGACCGGCTCAACCCTCAGCCCCAGGACGCCGCCGACGCGCTCAGCACCATCGAGGCCGCGAATGCGCTGCTGACCAAACTCGGCATCACCCCGTTCACGCCCACCATCGGCGCCTGCACCGACTTCAGCTTCCCCGCGGCCCTCGGTGGGGCGATCGCCGGACCCAAGACACCGCTACTCGGCGATCTGAGCTACACGGTCCTCGGCAAACACATCGACATCAACGCGGTGAAGAAGGGCGAGATCCTCTACGGCTTCGTTCCCGTCGGCACCTTCAACGACTCTGGCGACAAGCGCGGTATGCAGGTCGCCTGGTTCAACGTCAACACCTTCGAGGGCAGCATCGGCGAGCCCATGGACGGACTCGGCGAGACCATCGTCAAAGCCGTGACGAAGCGGCTCGAGGAGGCCAACATCCCCCGTGCCGCAAAGGTCGCGGAGGGCCTCCTCACCCCGGTCACCACGATCATCCCTTCCAACGGGGTCCGCGGCGGCCTGGTCGACACCGGCTCCGGCACCGTGCTCTCGGCGATCTACGGCTCGATCAACAAGGGCGACGCGACCTGCTACTTCTTCCCGTCACTCGGCATCGCCACGGCGAAGTGAGCCGGGTTCTCCGGTAGCAGACACCCGCCGGGCCGGTGGGTGTCTGCTACGTGGTGTGCCGCCAGTCGGGCTTAGCTCACCTTGCGGGATGTGGGTCACACCGGGACGACGGGTACCTTCGAAGGTGTGCAGAACCAACCCGGCCACACCACGCGGCGCCACCGGCCGGCGATGCTGATCCTGGCGATCGTGGGCGCTCTGGTGTGCCTGGGCATGGCGTGGTGGCAGTGGGATCGGTACGAGTCCGCCTCGGGAACCTTCCAGAACCTCGGCTACGCCCTGCAGTGGCCGGTCTTCGCCGTGGCCATGGTCTGGGCCTACCGGCGGTTCGTGGTTCTCGAGTCGACACCGGAGCCCGAGCGTGTCCGGACCGGGGCCGGCAGCGGTCCCCGGGAGATCCCGGCCGGTGTGCTGCCCGACCGTCCCGCGCCCGGCGATCTGTCGATCGCCGCGCTGGCGCACGACGATCCCGATCCGCAGCTCGCCGAGTACAACCGGTATCTGGCCGAACTCGACACGCCCGCCCAGAAACCGGCAGCCCGGAGTCCGGCGGCCCAGAAGTCGACAGCCCCGGATCCGTCCACCCCGCAGACGCGCGCCCGAGAAGAGGAAGCCCAGTGACCGACGACCGCACTGCCGCCGCGACCACCACCGACGACGGCCCCATCGTCACCGCGACGACCGACCAGATCCGCAAGGCGCTGCTGCGCTACCGCGTGCTGGCCTGGATCACCGGTATCTGGCTGCTCATCCTGGTCGCCGAGATGATCGCCAAGTACGGATTCGACGTCACCGGGCTCGAGTGGATCGGCCCGATCCACGGCATCATCTACTTCGTCTATCTGATCTGCACCATCGACCTGGCCACCCGGATCCGGTGGAGCGTGAGCACCACCGTTCTCACCGCGCTCGCCGGCACCATCCCGTTCCTGTCGTTCTGGGTCGAGCACGTGCGCACGGTGCAGGTGAAGACCCGCTTCAACCTCTGAGCCCCGCCCCCTGAGCCCCGACCCCTGAGCGCCGACCCCTGAGCGCCGGCGCGAACCCGGTCAGGACCGCGTCAGTGCCGCCAGCGCCGGGACGAGCTGGGCCAGCGCCTTGCCGCGATGACTCAGCGAATCCTTCTCCGCCGGACTGAGTTCGGCCGAGGTGCGCCCCTGGGCGAGGGCATCGTCGGGAACGAAGAGCGGGTCGTAGCCGAAGCCGTTGGCGCCGCTGGGCCGCGCGACGATGCGGCCGCGCCACTCCCCCCGTGCCAGCGTCTGACCGCCGCCGGGCAGCACCAGCGCGCACACCGAGACGAACGCCGCGCCGCGGCGATCGGCGGGCACGTCGGCCAGCTGGGCCAGCAGCAGCTCGTTGTTCGCCGCATCGCCCTGACCGCCGGACCAGCGTGCCGAGAGCACGCCGGGCATCCCGTTGAGAGCGTCGACGGCCAGGCCCGAGTCGTCGGCCAGCGCCGGCAGACCGGTGGCCGCCACCGCGGCCCTCGCCTTGATCAGCGCATTGTCCTCGAAGCTCGCGCCGTCTTCGACCGGCTCCGGATACGGTGCGACGTCGGACAGTCCGAGCACCGTCAGGCCCTCGATACCGGCGGCCTCGGCGACCCGTCGCAGCTCGGCGAGCTTCTTGGCGTTGTTGCTGGCCAGCAGGACGGTGCCGGGCATCGCCCCGGTTCCGGAAGCTCCGGTCACTGGGCTTCGGGCAGCTCGCCGGGGTACGGCTCGGCCAGTGCCGCCCGCTGCGCCTGCACGAGAGAGTCGATGCCCTCCAGCGCGGTGTCGAGGAGCTTGTCGAGGGTGCCGCGCGGGAAGGTGGCGCCCTCACCGGTGCCCTGGATCTCCACGAAGGTACCCGCGTCGGTGGCCACCACGTTCATGTCCACCTCGGCACGCGAATCCTCCTCGTACGGCAGATCCAGCCGGACCCGGCCGTCCACCACGCCCACGCTGACCGCGGCCAGCACGCAGGACAGCGGCTGCGGGTCGGTGAGCCGGCCGGCGGCGGCCAGCCAGGTGATCGCATCGGCGAGGGCCACATAGGCGCCGGTGATGGCGGCGGTGCGGGTGCCGCCGTCGGCCTGCAGCACGTCGCAGTCGATGGCGATGGTGTTCTCGCCGAGCGCCGCGAGGTCGATGCAGGCGCGCAGGGAGCGGCCCACCAGCCGACTGATCTCGTGGGTGCGGCCGCCCACCTTGCCGCGCACCGATTCGCGCTTGGACCGCTCATGGGTGGCCGCGGGCAGCATCGCGTACTCGGCGGTGAGCCAGCCCAGTCCCGAGCCGCGCCGCCACGACGGGACGCCCTCGGTGACGCTGGCGGTACACATCACGCGGGTGTTGCCGAATTCCACCAGCACCGAACCGGCCGGATTGGAGGTGAAACCGCGGGTGAATTGAATGGGCCGCAGCTCGTTGTCGGCGCGGCCGTCTGCTCGTGTGCTCACGCGTCCAACTCTAGGGCATGGCTGCGACGGTCAGGCGGGTCCGCCGACCGGACGGCGCACCTCGATGACCTGCCCCTGATTGACCAGCTGCAGCGGACCGGCGTACTCGCGGCCGGCTTCGTCGAGAATGGCGTCGCCGTCCTCCCAGGGCACCACGTGGGTCAGCGCCAGCGAGCGCACCCCGGCGCGGGTGGCGAGCTGCCCGGCCTCGGTGCCGGACAGGTGCAGCCCCTCCGGCCGCACCTGAGGCCGATGCGTCCACGACGCCTCGCACAGGAACAGATCGGCGTCGCGGGCCAGATCCACCGCCTCGTCGCACATCCCGGTGTCGCCGCTGTAGACGAGCACCTCCCCGTCGGGCCCGGTCATCCGCAGGCCGAAGGTCGACGGCGGATGGTTCACCTTGATCGGTTCGACGGTCAGCCCGTTGACCTGGATCGCCTGCCGGTCGGACCACTCGTGCACCTCGTAGGTGTCACTGATGTCGTCGACCTCGCCGGGGTACTCCGAGCAGGCGGCCCCGATCCGCAAGGCGGTGCCCGGCGGGCCGTACAGCGGGGAACGTTCGGTGGCCCGCTGCGGCGACCAGCGGCGCCAGACCAGCATGGCCGCCAGATCCAGGCAGTGGTCGGCGTGCAGGTGACTCAGCAGCACCGCCACCTCGCTGGGGTCGGCGTGCGCGATCAGTTCGCCGAAGACGCCGTGACCGCAGTCCACCAGCACCGGACGCTCACCGTCGACCTGGATCAGGTATCCCGAGCACGCAGCGCCGGGCCCGTTCACGCTGCCCGAGCAGCCGAGGACCGTCAAACGCATGCGCCCCACTGTGCCATGCACCCGCCGGGTGCCGGTCGCGAACCCCCGGCGCGTGACCGATGCGTTACTCCTTCAGCCCGATTGTGAGGAATCCCACCGAACGGCTCATAGGTGCGTCACCCGACCGACCGAGGGCCCGAGGAAACGGCCCGAGAGTTTGCGGAACGAATCGGGGTCACCGGTGGCCGAGAACGACCGCTGCGCCTGACGTCCCTGCTGGGGATGCAGTGCGTCGGTCTCGGTGAGTACCCGGAAGGCGTCCTTGGCGGTCTCCTCGGCGCTCGAGACCAGGGTCACCTCGTCGCCCATCACCAGCTGGATCACGCCGGACAGCAGCGGATAGTGGGTGCAGCCGAGGATCACCGTGTCCACTCCGGCCTCCTGCAGCGGTTCCAGGTAGCCCTGCGTCAGCCCCAGAATCTGCCGGCCGCTGGTGATCCCGCGCTCGACGAAGTCGACGAACCGCGGACAGGCCACCGCGGTGATCTCCAGGTCCGGGGCGGCGGCGAAGGAGTCCTGGTAGGCGCGCGAGGCGATGGTGGCCTCGGTGCCCAGCACTCCGATGCGGCCGTTCTTGGTGGCCACCACCGCCCGCCGCACCGCCGGCCGGACCACCTCGATCACCGGGATCGGGGCATAACGTTCGCGGGCGTCGGCCAGGCAGGCCGCCGAGGCGGTGTTGCAGGCGATCACGATGGCCTTGACCCCGCGGCGCATCAGCTCGTCGCCGATGGCCAGGGCGTGCCGGCGGATCTCCGGAATGGTCAGCGGACCGTACGGGCCGTTAGCCGTGTCGCCGATGTAGACGACGTCCTCGTCGGGAAGCAGGTCGATGACCGCGCGGGCCACAGTCAGTCCGCCCACCCCGGAGTCGAAGATCCCGATCGGCGCGCGGCCGCGTTCCGCGGGCAGGTTGGCCGGGACACCGGCAGCAGTATCGGTCACGGTCGTCTCGGGGTCCTTCGTCGGCGGCACGGGTCGTGATCCAGGATGCCAGCAACGCCGACCTGCGTCGACACCGCCCAGCCGCCGGGCCCGGCCGCCGGTATCGCCGCGGCGGCGACTCAGCGCAGCGCCGAGCTCAGCAGCTCCCGGTAGGCCGGTATGCCGGCGACCGGGGACGCGTGCCGCACCGCCGCGACGATCGCCCGCTGCACCACCACCGCCGCGGCCGCACCGAGGCCCGCCACCACCGGGGTGTCGGCGTCCATGCCGGCCGGCATCGGCGGCGGAGGCGGTCCGTCGGCGGTACCGGTGGCCACCGCGAACAGGGTGTCGCCGTCGAGCGGCGAGTGCGCGGGCCGGATGGCCCGGCCCAGACCGTCGTGGCCGGCCATCGCCAGCCGCCGCGTCCCGGCCACCGACAGGGCCGCGTCGGTGGCGATCACGCCGATGGTGGTGTTGAGCACCGTGCCCTTGGCCGACAGCTGCGCCAGCGCGGCGATCTGCCCGGCTTCGGGCGCACCGAGCCCGTGGTGCTCCAGATCCTCACCGCCCCACGGCAGTCCGGTCGCCGGGTCGATCACCGCGCCCACCGGATTGGCGACCACCAGGGCACCGATCGTCCGGCCCTGCGCCGGACCGTCGGCCAGGGTGAGTGAGGCGGTGCCCACTCCCCCTTTGAGGGCGCCGGCCCGCGCGCCGGTGCCCGCGCCGACGCTGCCGACGCCGAAGTCGCGGCCGGCGGCCTCGAGTGCCCGGCGGCCGAAGCCGGCGTCCGGCCGCTGCGTCCAGCCGCCGACCGGCAGGTCGAAGATCACCGCCGCCGGCACGATCGGGACCACGTGGCCGTGCGCGTCCATCGGCAGACCGCGGCCGGCCGCCTCGAGCCCGGCCATCACCCCGTCCGCCGCCGCCAGCCCGTAGGCGCTGCCGCCGGTGAGCACGATCGCCGTGGCCCCGCGCACGGTGTTCACCGGGTCGAGCAGGTCGGTCTCGCGGGTGCCGGGCCCGCCGCCGCGCACGTCCACCGCGGTGGTCGCGCCGTCGGGCACCGTCACCACCGTGGTGCCGGTGGCCCAGCCCGAGCCGGGCTGCTCACCGGCCACGCTCACCTGATCGTCGAGCCGCTGGTAGTGCCCCACCTCGATGCCGTCCACGTCGGTGATGCGGTTCCCGGGCTGCGCCGTCGGCGTCATCGCTCTCTCCTCATCGGGTCGGCCCGCCGGACCGGCCTCAGTCCTGCGCGGACACGCCGCCCATCAGCGCCTCGACGAGCAGCTCCTGGACCACGGTGAGCCAGTCGTAGACGTCTAGATGCGCGGCCCGCGGATCGTCGGGATCGAGATCGACCGGCTCGTCGGTCACGCCCAGCATCGCCCCGAGCGCCAGCCGGACGTCGTTGAGCGCGGTGAGCCAGCCGTCGGCCTGCGCCACGGTCAGCGCGATGTCGCCGCCGCCCTCGGGCAGCGTGTCGAGCACCACCCCGGCCGCGGCCAGCTTCTGGTCGATGATCGCCGGCTCGTTGAGACTGCGCAGTGCGCCGTTGAGGTCGCCGGTGAGCGTGTCGGCGCTCGGCGTCTCGTCCTGATCGGGCCGGTGGAAGTCCGGCAGCAGCCGGCCGAGCGTGGGATCGCCCGGCGCCTCGGTGTGCCCGGTGACGATCCCGGTGATCTCCGAGAGCGGATCACGCGGCGCGGTCGAGGCGCGTTCGGCCAGGATCTCCGAGGTCGAGCCGACCATCGAGGCGATCAGCTGACACTCGTAACTCTCCAGATTCGAGCAGATGCGCAGCGCATCACCCTCACCGCGGCAGCGCCAGGTCCGCATCAGTCGTCGTGCTGCATCGTCGCCCAGAGACCTGCCGCATGCAGCTTGCGGACGTCACTCTCGACCTTGCTGCGGTCGCCGGCCGAGACCACGGCCTTGCCTTCGTTGTGCACCTGCAGCATCAGTTCGCGTGCCTTGGGCTCGGGATAACCGAACAGCTTCTGGAACACGTAGGCCACGTAGTTCATCAGATTCACGGGGTCATCCCAGACGATCGTCACCCAGGGACGATCGACGGCAGCGGCCGGCTCGGCGATCGCCGTGCCGGTGCTGGTGCCGGGTGCGGACTCTTCGGGAGCCATGAGCTATAGGGTAGCGAATGTGACGAGTACCGCGCTCCTGACCGATCAGTACGAACTGACGATGATCTCCGCCGCCCTGGCGGCCGGTACCGCCGACCGCCGGTGCACCTTCGAGGTGTTCGCCCGGCGGCTGCCCGACGGCCGCCGCTACGGTGTCGTGGCCGGTACCGGACGGCTGCTCGAGCAGCTCGCCGACTTCCGGTTCGGCGACGACGAGCTCGCCGCGCTCGCCGGGATCGTCGACGAGGCGACCCTGGCCTGGCTCGCCGACTACCGGTTCGGCGGCGACATCGACGGCTATGCCGAGGGTGAGCTGTACTTCCCCGGCTCGCCGATCCTCACCGTGCGCGGCGGCTTCGCCGAGGCGGTGATCCTCGAGACCCTCGCCCTGTCGATCCTCAACCACGACAGCGCCGTCGCCTCGGCCGCGGCCCGGATGGTCAGCGCCGCCGCCGGCCGGCCGGTGATCGAGATGGGCAGCCGCCGCACCCACGAACGGGCCGCCGTCGCCGCCGCCCGCGCCGCCTACCTGGCCGGACTCACCTCCACCAGCAACCTCGAGGCCGCCCGCACCTACGGCGTGCCCAGCGCCGGCACCGCCGCCCACGCCTTCACCCTCTCCTTCGCCCGGCCCGACGGCTCCGACGAACGGGCCGCCTTCGCTGCACAGATCGCCCGGCTGGGGGTGGACACCACGCTGCTGGTGGACACCTACGACATCACCACCGGCGTCCGCAACGCCATCGAGGTGGCCGGCCCCGAACTGGCCGCAGTGCGGATCGACTCCGGGGATCTGGGTGTGCTGGCCCGGCAGGTGCGCGACCAGCTCGACGGCCTCGGCGCCACCGGCACCAAGATCGTCGTCTCCGGCGACCTGGACGAGTACGCGATCGCCTCGCTGCGCGCCGAACCGGTCGACATCTACGGGGTGGGCACCTCGCTGGTCACCGGCAGCGGCGCCCCGACCGCGGGCATGGTCTACAAGCTGGTCGAGGTGGACGGCGTACCGGTGGCCAAACGGTCGAGCCACAAGGAGTCCCACGGGGGCGCCAAGCGGGCGGCCCGTGCGGCCCGCGAATCCGGCACCATCGTCGAGGAACTGATCTACCGGGGCGCCCGACCGCAGCCACCGGCCGGTAATCTGACCCTGCGCGATCTACAGATCCCGCTGGTGCGCCGGGGCCGTGTCGTCGACGAGGTGCCCGACCTGCCGCAGGCCCGCGCGCTGCTGGCCCGCGGTCTGGTCTCGCTCCCCTGGGAGGGCCTGGGCCTGAGCCACGGCGATCCCGCGATCAGCACCCGATACCTCGACGAACCGGAGAGCCGATGACCCCGAGAGCCGACACCGCGCTGATCGTCGTCGACGTTCAGAACGACTTCTGCGAGGGCGGATCACTGGCCGTCTCCGGCGGCGCCGCGGTGGCCGGCGCAGTGACCGAACTCCTCGGCGAGTACTCCACGGTGGTCGCCACCCGCGACTACCACATCGATCCGGGCGATCACTTCTCCGAGCATCCCGACTACGTCGACTCCTGGCCCCCGCACTGCGTGGCGCACACCGACGGCGTGGCCTTCCATCCGTCGCTGAACACCGAGCCGTTCGCCGAGGTCTTCTCCAAGGGCGCCTACAGCGCCGCCTACTCCGGATTCGAGGGTGCGGCGCCGGACGGCACCACCCTGGCGGACTGGCTGTCCGCCCACGGGATCACCGCAGTGGACGTGGTGGGTCTGGCCGCCGACTACTGCGTGGCCGCCACCGCCGTCGACGCCGCCGCGAACGGGCTGACCACCCGGGTTCTGCTCAACTTCACCGCCGCCATCTCCCCGGAGAGCACCGCGCGGGCGACGGCCCGGCTGACCGAGGCCGGCGTCGAGCTCGAGGGCGAACTGCTGTACACCGGCACCGCCCGCGAGTGAGCGAGCAGCCCGGAACCACCGAACTGCTCGACGCCGCGGTCACCGCGCTCGGCGGTTCCCGTCGCGACGGTCAGCTGGCGATGGCGCGCGCCGTGGCCGAGGCGATCGAGTCCGGCGAACATCTCGCGGTGCAGGCCGGCACCGGCACCGGCAAGTCGCTGGCCTATCTGGTGCCGTCCCTGGCGCACGCGGTCGCCGCCGAGGAGCCGGTGGTCGTCTCCACCGCCACCATCGCGCTGCAGCGCCAGCTCACCGAGCGGGATCTGCCGCGCGTCTGTGCCGCGCTGGCGGAGCCGCTGGGCCAGGAACCGTCGTTCGCCATCCTCAAGGGACGGGCCAACTACCTGTGCCTGAACAAGATCCACTCGGTGGCCGACGAACCCGAGGCCGAACTCTTCGACCCGTTCGAGGCCTCCCGCACCGGGCGCGAGGTGACCCGGCTGCGCGAATGGGCGTCGGACACCGAGACCGGTGACCGCGACGATCTGTCGCCCGGGGTGACCGACCGCTCGTGGCAGCAGGTCTCGGTGAGTTCACGCGAATGCGTGGGCGCCGCCGCCTGCGAATACGGCCAGGACTGTTTCGCCGAGCTGGCCCGGCGCACCGCCGGACAGGCCGACGTGGTGGTGACCAACCACGCGATGCTGGCCATCGACGCCATGAGTCCGGCGACGATCCTGCCCGAACACCGGGTGGTGGTGATCGACGAGGCCCACGAGCTGGCCGACCGCATCACCAGCGTGAGCACCGAGGAGGTCTCCACCACCGGTGTCGCCTACGTCTCCCGGCGGGCCGGCAAACTGATCGCCACCGAATCGGCCGCGGCGCTGGCGGCGGCCGCCGAGCAGCTCGAGACCCTGCTCGACGAGGCCCGCACCGGCGAGTGGCTGCGGCTGCCGGCGGGCGCCGCCGAGGTCCTGGCGAGTCTGCGCGACCGCCTCTGGAGCGTGCACACCGAGATCGGCCCGGGCGGTGGCACGGACGGCAAGGCCGATCCGCAGGCCGCGGCGGCCCGGCAGCTGGCCCGCTCGGCCGCCGAATCCCTGCACGACACGGTGGTGCGGATCCTCGCCTTCTTCGCCGAGCCGGAGGTGACCAAACGGCGCGACGTGGTGTGGCTGGCCGAGGATCTGCTGCGCGGCGGCACACGGCGCCGCACGCTGCGGATCGCGCCGATCTCGGTGGCCGGACTGCTGCGCAGTTCTCTGTTCACCGATGCCACCGTCGTTCTCACCTCGGCCACTCTGACCATCGGCGGCGACTTCGACGCCCTGGCCCGCACCTGGGGGCTGCCGCCGCATCGGACGGCGGACGCGCCCGCGCCGGCCGGCTCGACGGCCGGCGACGTCGATGCGGGCGGCTGGCGCGGCCTGGACGTCGGCTCCCCGTTCGACTATCCGCGCTCGGCGATCCTCTACGTGGCCCGGCATCTGCCGCCGCCCGGGCGCGGTGAACTCGCGCAGCCGGTGCTCACCGAGATGACCGAGCTGATCACCGCCGCGGGCGGGCGCAC
>NZ_JBJURU010000001.1:596386-598005 GCF_046098115.1 Gordonia sp. VNK21
CCGCAGCTACCGGTCGTAGCGCACCAACCAGTGGTGGTGCAGCTGTTTCGCCGAGCTGGCCCGGCGCCCCGCCGGACAGGCCGACGTGGTGGTGACCAACCACGCGATGCTGGCCATCGACGCCATGAGTCCGGCGACGATCCTGCCCGAACACCGGGTGGTGGTGATCGACGAGGCCCACGAGCTGGCCGACCGCATCACCAGCGTGAGCACCGAGGAGGTCTCCACCACCGGTGTCGCCTACGTCTCCCGGCGGGCCGGCAAACTGATCGCCACCGAATCGGCCGCGGCGCTGGCGGCGGCCGCCGAGCAGCTCGAGACCCTGCTCGACGAGGCCCGCACCGGCGAGTGGCTGCGGCTGCCGGCGGGCGCCGCCGAGGTCCTGGCGAGTCTGCGCGACCGCCTCTGGAGCGTGCACACCGAGATCGGCCCGGGCGGTGGCACGGACGGCAAGGCCGATCCGCAGGCCGCGGCGGCCCGGCAGCTGGCCCGCTCGGCCGCCGAATCCCTGCACGACACGGTGGTGCGGATCCTCGCCTTCTTCGCCGAGCCGGAGGTGACCAAACGGCGCGACGTGGTGTGGCTGGCCGAGGATCTGCTGCGCGGCGGCACACGGCGCCGCACGCTGCGGATCGCGCCGATCTCGGTGGCCGGACTGCTGCGCAGTTCTCTGTTCACCGATGCCACCGTCGTTCTCACCTCGGCCACTCTGACCATCGGCGGCGACTTCGACGCCCTGGCCCGCACCTGGGGGCTGCCGCCGCATCGGACGGCGGACGCGCCCGCGCCGGCCGGCTCGACGGCCGGCGACGTCGATGCGGGCGGCTGGCGCGGCCTGGACGGCGGCTCCCCGTTCGACTATCCGCGCTCGGCGATCCTCTACGTGGCCCGGCATCTGCCGCCGCCCGGGCGCGGTGAACTCGCGCAGCCGGTGCTCACCGAGATGACCGAGCTGATCACCGCCGCGGGCGGGCGCACCCTCGGGCTGTTCTCGTCGATGCGGGCCGCACGCGAGGCCACCGAAGCGCTGCGCGAGATCCTCGACGTGCCCATCCTCTGCCAGGGCGAGGACACCACGTCGACCCTCATCGAGACCTTCGCCGCCGACGAGCCGACCTGCCTGTTCGGCACCCTGTCGCTGTGGCAGGGCGTGGACGTGCCCGGCCCGTCGCTGCAGCTGGTGATGATCGACCGCATCCCCTTCCCCCGGCCGGACGATCCGCTGCTGTCGGCCCGGCAGCGCGACGTCGACGCCCACGGCGGCAACGGCTTCCTCACCGTCTCTGCCAATCACGCCGGGCTGCTGCTGGCCCAGGGCGCCGGCCGGCTGCTGCGCTCGACCGGCGATCGCGGCGTGGTGGCCGTGCTCGACTCCCGGCTGGCCACCGCCCGCTACGGCGGCTATCTGGCGGCGGGGCTGCCGCCGTTCTGGCGGACCACCGACCCGGCGACGGTGCGCGCGGCCCTGACCCGGCTGACCGCCCGGGCCCCGGCCTCGTGACCGCACGGCAGCCCGGCACACGGCGCCCGGCCGGACCGCTCTGGCAGCGCCTGGGCGCCCACCCGGACGGCGACGGCACCGCGTTCGGGGTGTGGGCGCCCAATGCGCGCGCCGTGAG
>NZ_JBJURU010000001.1:598015-612020 GCF_046098115.1 Gordonia sp. VNK21
CCAGTTCTCGGTGGCCGGACTGCTGCGCAGTTCTCTGTTCACCGATGCCACCGTCGTTCTCACCTCGGCCACTCTGACCATCGGCGGCGACTTCGACGCCCTGGCCCGCACCTGGGGGCTGCCGCCGCATCGGACGGCGGACGCGCCCGCGCCGGCCGGCTCGACGGCCGGCGACGTCGATGCGGGCGGCTGGCGCGGCCTGGACGTCGGCTCCCCGTTCGACTATCCGCGCTCGGCGATCCTCTACGTGGCCCGGCATCTGCCGCCGCCCGGGCGCGGTGAACTCGCGCAGCCGGTGCTCACCGAGATGACCGAGCTGATCACCGCCGCGGGCGGGCGCACCCTCGGGCTGTTCTCGTCGATGCGGGCCGCACGCGAGGCCACCGAAGCGCTGCGCGAGATCCTCGACGTGCCCATCCTCTGCCAGGGCGAGGACACCACGTCGACCCTCATCGAGACCTTCGCCGCCGACGAGCCGACCTGCCTGTTCGGCACCCTGTCGCTGTGGCAGGGCGTGGACGTGCCCGGCCCGTCGCTGCAGCTGGTGATGATCGACCGCATCCCCTTCCCCCGGCCGGACGATCCGCTGCTGTCGGCCCGGCAGCGCGACGTCGACGCCCACGGCGGCAACGGCTTCCTCACCGTCTCTGCCAATCACGCCGGGCTGCTGCTGGCCCAGGGCGCCGGCCGGCTGCTGCGCTCGACCGGCGATCGCGGCGTGGTGGCCGTGCTCGACTCCCGGCTGGCCACCGCCCGCTACGGCGGCTATCTGGCGGCGGGGCTGCCGCCGTTCTGGCGGACCACCGACCCGGCGACGGTGCGCGCGGCCCTGACCCGGCTGACCGCCCGGGCCCCGGCCTCGTGACCGCACGGCAGCCCGGCACACGGCGCCCGGCCGGACCGCTCTGGCAGCGCCTGGGCGCCCACCCGGACGGCGACGGCACCGCGTTCGGGGTGTGGGCGCCCAATGCGCGCGCCGTGAGCGTGGTCGGCGCCCTCGGCGACGAGGGCTGGGCCGAGTATCCGATGACCCCCGGCGGCGACGGCGACTGGCGGGTGCGGATCCCCGGCGCCCGGCCCGGACAGCACTACCGGTTCCGGGTCACCGGCGCCGACGGCCGGATCCGGGACAAGGCCGATCCACTCGCCCGCGCGGCCGCCTGCCCGCCGGAGACCGCCTCGGTGATCGCCGGGCCGTCGTCGTACGTCTGGACCGACCAGGAGTGGCTGGCCCGGCGCGCCGGCGGCGCCGCCGAGGCCGGTCCCCTCTCGATCTACGAGGTGCACCTGCCGTCGTGGCGGCCCGGACTGGGCTACCGGGAGCTGGCGCGGCTGCTCGCCGACCACGTCGGCGCCCTCGGATTCACCCATGTGCAGTTGCTGCCGATCACCGAACATCCGTACGGCGGCTCGTGGGGCTATCAGGTGAGCTCGTACTTCGCCCCGACCGCGCGGCTGGGCGCACCGGAGGACTTCCGGTACTTCGTGGACGTGCTGCACGGCGCCGGGATCGGCGTCCTGCTCGACTGGGTGCCCGCGCACTTCCCCAAGGACGAGTTCGCGCTGGCGCGTTTCGACGGCACCCCGCTCTACGAGCATGCCGACCCCCTGCGCCGGGAGCAGCCGGACTGGGGCACCTACGCCTTCAATCTGGGCCGGCCCGAGGTGGCCGAGTTCCTGCTCGCCAGCGCCGAATACTGGTGCACCGAGTTCCATCTCGACGGACTGCGGGTCGATGCGGTCGCCGCCATGCTGTACCTGGACTACTCCCGCGATACCGGTCAGTGGCGGCCCAACGACCGGGGCACCAACGAGAACGACGAGGCGGTGGCCTTTCTGCGCGAGCTCAATCACCGCCTGCACCAGCGCTGCCCGGGGGTGCTCACGGTGGCCGAGGAGTCCACCGCCTGGCCGGGGGTGACCGCGGCCGTCGAGCACGGCGGCCTGGGCTTCGACTTCAAATGGGATCTGGGCTGGATGAACAATCTGCTCTCGGTGCTGGCGCTGCCGCACGAACGGCGCGGACTCGAGCAGCAGCGGCTGATCGCCTCCCTCGGCTATGCCGGCAGCGAGCGCTTCGTGCTCCCGCTCAGTCACGACGAGGTGGTGCACGGCAAGGGCACGCTGCTGACCCGGCTGCCCGGACCGGACCGGGCCGCCGGTGTGCGCGGTCTGCTCGCCTACCAGTGGGCCCATCCGGGTAAGAAGCTGCTCTTCGCCGGACAGGAGTTCGGTCAGCGCGCCGAGTGGGACGACGTGGCCGGCCCCGACTGGGAACTGCTCGCCGACCCCGGACACCGCGGCATCGCCGATCTGGTGACCGACCTCAATCGCCTCCACCGGCGGCTGCCGGCTCTGCACGCCGGCGACGGCAGCGCCGAGGGGTTCGAGTGGCTCGATGCGCAGGACGTCACCAATGCGGTGCTGGGCTTCCTGCGCCGCAGCGCGCCCGGAGCGACCGCGCCGGGTGAGCTGGTCGCGGTGCTGGTGAACTTCTCCGGCCGCGATCTGTACGACTACCGGATCGGTTTCCCGCTGCCCGGCCGCTGGACCGAGATCCTCAACACCGCGGCCCTGGACTACGCCGGCTCGGGCGTGGGGAATCTGGGCTCGGTGCACACGGTGGACGTGCCGAGCCACGGCCGGCCGTGCAGTGCCACCGTCACCCTGCCCGCCCAGTCCGTCGTCTACCTCACCCCGGCCGCCGCGGGCTGAGCCCGCCGGCCGCGCGGTTCAGTAGAGGGCGGCGGCGAGTTTGCGGCGGGCGGAGACCACGAAGGGCTCGGCCGGGTCGAAGAGCTCGAAGAGTTCGAGCAGCCGGGTCCGGGCGCGATCGCGGTCGTCACCGGTGGTGGTCCGGACGGTGGCCAGGATCCGTTCGAAGGCCTCCTCCGGTCGCTGTCCCAGCAGCAGCACGTCGGCGGCGGCGAGCTGGGCGTCCACGTCGCCCGGCGCCGCGGTCTCCACGATGCCCGGATCGTGTCCCTGGGCCCGGTTGACGAACTCCAGGTTCCTCACCACCGAGGCGGCTTCGAGATTGTTCGGCTCGGCCTCGGCCACGGCCCGATAGGCCGCCAGCGCACCGTCGATGTCACCGCTGTTGAGCAGTTCCTCGGCGGCGACCATCCGCGGATCCTCCTCCGGCTCCTCGGGCTGTCCCTCCGGCGCCGGCGCCCCGGTCAGCGCCCCGCCGACCTTGGCCAGGATCTCGTCGAGCCAGCCCTGGATCTGCGCCTGCGGCTGCACCCCGTTGAAGGCGGCCACCGGCTGGCCGGCGGCGATCGCCACCACCATCGGCACCGACTGCACGCCGAAGGCCTGCGCGATGCCCGGATTGGCGTCGACGTCGACCTTGGCCAGCACCCACTGCCCGCCGGCGGCCTGCGCCATCGATTCGAGCAGCGGGGAGAGCTGCTTGCACGGGCCGCACCAGGTGGCCCACAGGTCCACCACCACCAGCTGGCGGGCCGAGCGGTCGATCACCTCGGTCTGGAAGGTCGCGTCGGTCACGTCGATCACGGCATCGGCGGCCCCGCCGGCCGGGGCGCCGTCGGCCGGCGCCTGCGATGCGGGCGCATTCGCGGCACGCCGCTGCGCGTCGGCCCGCTCGGCCAGGACGGACAGATCGACGGCACCGGACATCGCCGCGGCGGCGGCCGCGGCCTGCTGAGGATTCACTGGTCTGCTCACGATTGTCAGTCTCTCACTCTCGGGACGGTCGTGGATCGCGCTGCCCGGTCAGGACGCGGTGACGGCGCTCTCGCCGGCGACCGCCGCCTCGCCGGCCGGCGCCGACAGCTCGCCCAGCCGGCCCGTGCGACGGGCCCAGATCTCGAAGATCACGGAGAAGAACGGCGGCACCGAGGCGACCAGCGCCAGCAGCGTCACCTTCCACGACCAGTTCAGCGAGCGGGCCGAAAGCACGGTGATCAGCAGGTAGACGATGAAGGCGGCGCCGTGCAGCGAGCCGGGCACCATCGTCGCCGACTCCATGTCGGCGCCGTACTTGAGCCCCATGCCGATCAGCAGCAGCGCCCAGGTGATCGCCTCGATCACGGCGATCAGCCGGAAGCGCTTGGCGGCGGTGGAGACGTCGAACCAGGTACTCATCGCGCTCACGCCTTCGGCACGCGCACGATGAGCGCATCGCCCTGGCCGCCGGCCCCGCACAGCGCGGCCACTCCGATGCCGCCGCCGCGCCGGGCCAGTTCGAGTGCCAGGTGCAAGGTGATCCGGGCGCCGGAGGTGCCGATCGGGTGACCGATCGAGATGGCGCCGCCGTTGACGTTGACGATCTCCGGGTCGATGCCCAGCTTGCGGGTCGACGCCAGGCCGACGGCCGCGAAGGCCTCGTTGATCTCCACCAGGTCCAGGTCGGCCGGGGTGATGCCCTCGCGCTCGCAGGCCTTGGCGATGGCATTGGCGGGCTGCTCCTGCAGCGACGAATCCGGTCCGGCCACCACGCCGTGCGCCCCGATCTCGGCGAGCCAGGTCAGGCCGAGCTCCTGCGCCTTGGCCTTGCTCATCACCACCACGGCGGCGGCGCCGTCGGAGATCTGCGAGGCGTTGCCGGCGGTGATGGTGCCGTCCTTGCGGAAGGCCGGACGCAGACCGCTGAGCGATTCGACGGTGGTGCCGGCCCGCACTCCCTCGTCGGTGTCGAAGACGATCGGGTCACCCTTGCGCTGCTTGATCTCCACCGGCACGATCTCGTCGGCGAAGACGCCGGACTCGGCGGCGGCCGCGGCCAGCCGGTGGCTGCGTGCGGCGATCTCGTCCTGCTGCTCCCGGGTGAAGCCGTCGGTGTCGTTGGACTCCTCGGTCAGCCGCCCCATCGGCTGATCGGTGAAGGCGTCGTGCAGACCGTCGAAGGCGGTGTGGTCGATGAGCGCGGTGTCGCCGTACTTGAAGCCGGCGCGGCTGCCCTTGAGCAGGTGCGGCGCCTGGGTCATCGACTCCTGGCCGCCGGCCACCACGACCTCGAACTCACCGGCCCGGATGAGCTGGTCGGCCAGCGCGATGGCGTCGATGCCCGACAGACACATCTTGTTGATGGTCAGGGCCGGCACGTCCCAGCCGATTCCGGCCTTCACCGCGGTCTGCCGGGCCGGCATCTGCCCGACCCCGGCGCTGAGCACCTGCCCCAGGATCACGTAGTCGATCTGCTCGACGGGCACGCCCGAACGCTCGATGGCGCCCTTGACGGCGATCGCGCCCAGATCGACGGACGAGTGGTCCTTCAGTGAACCCATCAGGCGACCGAACGGGGTTCGGGCACCGGCGACGATGACGGTGGTGTTCTCGGACATCCGCACACAACTCCTCGGGGATTTCCTCAGCGGGGATTTCGACCGGCCGGAAGGCCGCTGTCTCCCCTCTAACGCTACCGTGGTCGTATGAGCAACAGTTCCCCGGATGACGTGACCATGACCACTGATGCGCGTTCCACGGATGCGCTGACCGCGATCGGCGATCTGGTGATCGGCGTGGATCACGTGGGCGTGGCCGTCGCCGATCTCGACGCTGCGGCCGACTGGTACCGCACCAACCTCGGTTTCGTGAACCTGCACGAGGAGGTCAACGAGGAACAGGGTGTGCGGGAGGCGATGATCGGCCCGGCCGACGGCTCCGGCGCCCTCATCCAGGTGCTCGCCCCGCTCACCGCGGAGTCGACCATCGCCAAGTTCCTCGACCGCAACGGTCCCGGTCTGCAGCAGCTCGCCGTGCGCGTCCGCGACCTCGATGCGGTGACCGCACATCTGACCGGCAACGGCGTCCGGCTGCTCTATCCGGCGGCCAAGCGGGGCACCGCCGATTCGCGGATCAACTTCGTCCACCCCAAGGACGCCGGCGGTGTTCTGCTCGAACTCGTCGAGCCGGCCGCCGGGCACTGACCGCCTCGCGCCGGACCGGCGACGCACGAGCCGGCACAGACTGAGTCACATAAGTCACACCAGCACCAAATCCCAGCGCAACACGCCGATTGTGATCCACTCCCTACCGCCGCGACCGGCTTAGAGTCGACTCATGTCCACTCCCGGTCACCGCCACAGTCCGTTCACCATCGTCATGCGCGGCTACGACCGCGACCAGGTCACCGACCACATCCGCCGGCTCGAGGCCGATGTCGCGATGATGGCCGCCGACCGGGACTCGGCCCATGCCCACGCCGACGAGATGTTCACCCACCTCGAGGAGGCACGGGCCCGCATCGCCGAGCTCGAACACGAGGTGGCCGCGCTCTCGGTGCCGCCGACCACCACCGCGGGGATGACCGAGCGCATCTCCCGGATGCTCGCCCTCGCCACCGAGGAGGCCGACGAGGTCCGCCAGAACGCCGCGGACGAGGCCGCAGAGACCCGGTCGGTGGCGCAGCAGGAGGCCGCCGCGCTGACCGCCGACGCCCAGCAGCAGGCCGACCGGACTCTGGCCCTGGCTCGTGAGCACTCCGACGAACTGACCGGCAAGGCCGAGCAGACCCTCGCCGAGGCCCGGGACAACGCCGCCTCGATCATCGCCGCGGCCCAGGACGACGCGGCCCAGTTGCGCGGCTCCTCGCACCACATCGCCGTCGCCCGGCTGGCCCGCTCCCGCGACCTGGCCCAGGCCGCGCACGACGCCCACCGCCAGGTCCTCGATCACCTCGCGGCTCTGCGCGAACACCTCACCGATCTGCCCGGCGCCCTCGAGCTCTCCGAGGACGAGGCCGCACTGGTGGCGACCACCGCGGTCGACGACCTGGATCTGCTCAACCGGCCGCTGACCGGACGGGACCGGTTCGACCTCGCCGACCTCCGCGACGGCGGGACGCCGCGCAGCGGTGACGACCGGTCTGCCGACGACGGCGCCGACGACACCGCCGCCGAGCGGACCGACGTCCTCGGCACCGTCGACGACGAGCCCGGCTACTCGGAGTACGCCCACGACGAGCAGACCGATCGGGATCACACCGGCGACTACCTGCTCGACGACGACGCCGCCGTCAGCGACGATCCGGCCTCGAAGTACGCCTGACCGGCCGGCCTCAGCCCGCGTACGGGCCCACCAGCCGGCACCTCAGAAGAGCCGGAACTCGGTGCTCTCGGTGCCGCGCAGAGCGTCGTAATCGAGTGTGACGCAGCGGATTCCGCGATCGTTGGCGAGCGTCTTGGCCTGCGGCTTGATCTGCTGCGCGGCGAAGATGCCGGCTACCGGGGCGATCGTCGCATCCCGGTTGAGCAGTTCCAGATAGCGGGTCAGCTGCTCGACGCCGTCGATCTCGCCGCGCCGCTTGATCTCCACCGCCACGGTCTGCCCGTCGCCGTCCCGGCACAGCAGATCCACCGGTCCGATCGCGGTCATGTACTCCCGGCGGATCAGCGTGTAGCCCTCCCCCAGCGTGGTCACGTGTTCGGCGAGCAGCTCCTGCAGGTGCGCCTCCACACCGTCCTTGACCAGTCCCGGGTCCACACCGAGTTCGTGACTCGAATCGTGCTCGATCTCGGCGATCGTGATCCGCAACTGTTCGCCGGCCTTGTTGGTGACCACCCACACCCCCCGGGCGTCGACGCCGTCCGGCGCCTGCTCCTCGGTGAGCCAGCACGGCGGGCTCATCCAGTTCAGCGGCTTGTAGGCCCGATCGTCGGCGTGCACGCTCACCGATCCGTCGGATTTGATCAGCAGCAGCCGCCGCGCCATCGGCAGATGAGCGGTCAGCCGGCCCACGTAGTCCACTTGGCATTCGGCAATCACGAGACGCACACCGGACAGCATAACGACCGCCCGCCGGTCCCCGGGCGGGCCCGCCGGGCCCGGCGCGCGGGCCGGCCCGACGGCCTATCGTGGGCATCATGAGTCACTCCGGCAGCCCGTCCCGCCCCGATCTCCCCGCCGATCTGCCCACCGGGCTCTGGATCGACGGCGCGCCGCGCGAGGCCGCCTCCGGCGGACGCTTCGACGTCGACGATCCGGCGACCGGCCAGACGCTGACCACCGTCGCCGATGCCGGCGCGCAGGATGCCCTCGATGCCCTCGGCTCGGCGGCCGCGGCCGCCGAGGGGTGGGCGGCCACACCGCCGCGTGAGCGCGGTGAGATCCTGCGGCGCGCCTGGGAGCTGGTCACCGGGCGTGCCGACGACTTCACCACGCTGATGACCCTGGAGATGGGCAAGGCGCTGCCCGACAGCGCTGCCGAGACCAGCTACGGCGCCGAGTATCTGCGCTGGTTCGCCGAGGAGGCGGTCCGGGTGGGCGGGCGCACGGCGCAGGCTCCCGCCGGCAACGGATCGATCCTGGTGACCAAGGAGCCGGTGGGGCCGGCGCTGGCCATCACCCCGTGGAACTTCCCGCTGGCGATGGGCACCCGCAAGATCGGCGCGGCGCTGGCCGCCGGCTGTCCGATGATCGTCAAACCCGCCCAGGAGACCCCGCTCACCATGCTCGCGCTGGCTGCGGTCTTCGCCGAGGCCGGGCTGCCTGCGGGTGTGCTGTCGGTGGTCACCGCCACCTCCGCGTCGACGATCAGCACCGCCCTGATGAACGACCCCCGGCTGCGCAAGGTCACCTTCACCGGCTCGACCGGCGTCGGCCGCGTCATCCTCGAGCAGTCCGCACCGCAACTGCTGCGCTCCTCCCTCGAACTCGGCGGCAACGCCCCGTTCATCGTCTTCGACGACGCCGATCTCGACGCCGCACTGCAGGGCGCGATGGCCGCCAAGATGCGCAACGGCGGACAGGCCTGCACCGCGGCCAACCGGTTCCTGGTCGCCGAGAGCGTCGGCGACGAGTTCATCCGGCGCCTGTCCGACTCGATGGCCGGGCTCACGATGGGTCCCGGGTACGCGACCGGCACCGAGCTGGGCCCGATGGTCAGCGTCAAGCAGCGCGACCGGGTGGCCGATCTGGTCGACGAGGCGGTGGCCGCCGGCGCCCGGCTGCACACCGGCGGCGAGCGTCCGGACGGCCCCGGCGCCTTCTACCCGCCCACCCTGCTCTCGCAGGTCCCCGACGACTGCGCCATCACCACCGAGGAGATCTTCGGGCCCGTCGCCGTGGTCGGCACCTTCCGCACCGAACAGGAGGCGATCGAGCGCGCCAACCGCACCGACTACGGACTCGCCGCCTACTTCTACTCGCGCGATCTGGACCGGACGCTGCGGGTCTCGCGCGCGCTGCGCAGCGGCATGGTGGGGGTCAACCGCGGTGTGATCTCCGACCCCGCCGCGCCGTTCGGCGGCGTCAAGGCCTCCGGCATCGGTCGCGAGGGCGGCAGCGAGGGCATCGAGGAGTACCTCGACACCAAATACATCGCGCTCACCTGACCGGCCGCGCCGGGACGGCACCCGCGCGCCCGGGGGCGCGGTGCGACCGACACAATGGAGCGGTGACCGCACCCACCGACCGCCCCGGCCACCGCGCCCGGCTGGCGGCCTGGGCATATGCCCTGGTGGTGGTCGGTGCCGCCGTGATCCTGGTGGTGCCCTACGAGCTGAACGTCCCGCATGTGCCGCCGGTCGACTTCTACGTCTACCGGTACGCCGCCGCGGCCGCCTACGCCGGCACCGACATCTACCAGGGCGACGTCTTCGGTCCGGGCATCGGCCCGAGCGGACTGCCGTTCACCTACACCCCGTTCGCGGCGGTCGCCCTGTGGCCTGTCACCTGCTTCTCCGCGCACACCGCATACGTGCTCTGGAACATCGCCAACCTGCTGGCCCTGGCCTACGTGCTCGACCGCTTCGTGCCGCTGCGGCGGCGCTACCGCCTGCCCCTGCTGCTGGCCCTGCTCACCGCCGCCCGCTTCACCGTGATCGGCTTCCACCACCTCGACTTCGGCCAGATCAATCTGTTGCTGATGGGCCTGTGCATCCTCGACGTCTTTCGGCGCACCGACACCGCGGCCGCGCGGCTGATGCCCCGCGGCGTCCTGATCGGCGTGGCCGGAGCGATCAAACTCACCCCGCTGCTGTTCCTGCCCTTCTTCCTGATCACCCGGCAGTGGCGCGCGGCCGCCGGCACCGCGATGGGCTTCCTCGGCGCCACGCTGATCGGGCTCGTCGTCTTTCCGCACGCCTCCTGGACGTTCTTCACCGTCACGTTCTGGGAGCTCTCCGACAAGGTCGATCTGGGCGATCTGTTCAGCAGTTCGGGCAACAACTCCGTCCAGGGCGCGCTGGCCGCCGTCGACGGCCTGCCGGGCGCGGTGGGGCCGGCGCTCGCACTGGTGGCCGCGGCCGCCGGTCTCTGGGCGGCGCAGCGGGTCTTCCGCACCGCCGGGCTCGGCCCGGCCGCACTGGTGGTGGGTCTGACGGCGGCGGCGGTCTCGCCGGTGAGCTGGATCCACCACTGGGTCTATCTGTTGCCGGCGCTGGTCTACCTGGCCTGCTACGGGCGACTGCCGGTCCAGCTGTTCGCGGCCGCCGCAGCCCTCGTGCTGATCGTCACCGAGGGCCCCACCACCGGCGACCGGATGCTCGACGGCGATCCGGCCGGCTGGCTGCTGCCGGTGGCCGTACTGGCCCGCGAATCCCTGCTGCTGCTGTCCGTCGCCGTCATCGCCGTCCTGGTCGTGATGCGGGTGCGGCCCGGCCGCGAGCTGCCCCTGCCCGCGACCTGACCGAGGACTCCGGGCGCATGCCCGACTGGGCCGATCGTCCCGAATCCTCCCGCCGTTGCTGCGGAATCGTGCTTCTGCCCAGCGTCTTTCGCGACTCGCGGGTACCGTCGATGCCATGGCAGAAATCAAGCAGGTAACAGTCATCGGCACGGGTGTTCTCGGCTCGCAGATCGCCTATCAGACCGCGTACTCCGGCTTCACCGTCGCGGTCTACGACATCAACGACGAGGTCATCGGCAAGGCCCGCGACGTCACTTTCCCCGGTTTGGCCAAGACCTATCTGGCCGAGGTGAAGGACGCCGATCAGGAGAAGGTGGATGCGGCCCTCAAGCGGCTGAGCTTCCACACCGACTACGCCTCGGCCGCCGCTGAGGCCGACATCGTGATCGAGGCCGCTCCGGAGAAGCTCGAACTCAAGGAGCAGATCTTCGCCGAGCTGAACAAGGTGGCCCCCGAGCGCACCATCTTCTGCACCAACTCGTCCACCTTGCTGCCCAGCGACATCGCCCCCTCCACCGGCCGCAGCGACCGCTTCCTGGCGATGCACTTCGCCAACCGGGTGTGGCAGTTCAATACCGCCGAGATCATGGGCACCCCCGAGACCAGCCCGGAGGTCTTCGAGCAGGTGGTCGAGTTCGGTCGGCAGATCGGCATGGTGCCCATCCCCATGCACAAGGAGAAGGCGGGCTACGTCCTCAACTCCCTGCTGGTTCCGCTGCTCTCGGCTGCGGCCGGGCTCGCGGCCGGCGACTACGCCGATCCGAAGAGCGTCGACGACGTCTGGCGGATCGCCACCGGCGCACCGCTGGGACCGTTCCAGATCTACGACGTCATCGGTCTGAACACCCCGTACAACATCATGATGAGCGGCGACGCCGAGCAGCAGAAGCTCGGCGCCTGGCTCAAGGAGAACTACATCGACAAGGGCCGGCTCGGCATGGCCAGCGGCCACGGCTTCTACGACTACACCTGATCGCTGCGCGGCGAGCGGCCCCCGGTCGCGCCGACCGGTCGGGCCCTGCGCCGCTGTTCGTCCGGCCGGCGACCTCACTGCCTCGAGGTCGCCGGCATGCTGATTGATCGTTCACCGAACACCGATTGACGAGGGGAATCACACATGCACTACAGCGCAGGAAACTACGAGGCGTTCGCACGGCCGCGTAAGCCGGCCGGCGTCGACGACAAGACGGCCTGGTTCGTCGGAGCCGGGCTCGCGTCGATGTCCGGGGCGGCATTCCTGATCCGCGACGGCCAGATGGCCGGCGACAAGATCACCATCTTCGAGGAACTCGATCTGCCCGGCGGTGCCCTCGACGGCATCAAGGAGCCGAAGAAGGGCTTCGTCATCCGCGGGGGCCGCGAGATGGAGAACCACTTCGAATGTCTCTGGGATCTGTACCGCTCCATCCCGTCGCTGGAGGTCGAGGGCGCCAGCGTGCTCGACGAGTTCTACTGGCTCAACCTGGACGACCCGAACTCGTCGTTGCGGCGAGTCACCACCAACCGCGGCGAGGACGCCGGAACCAACTTCACCTTCGGTCTCTCCGACACCGGACAGAAGGATCTGGTCAAGCTCTTCCTGGCGACCCGGGAGGAGATGGAGAACAAGCGCATCGAGGAGGTGGTCAGCGAGGAGTTCCTGCAGTCCAACTTCTGGCTCTACTGGCGTACCATGTTCGCCTTCGAGAACTGGCACAGCGCCCTCGAGTTCAAGCTCTACCTGCACCGCTTCATCCATCACATCAAGGGCCTGCCGGACCTCTCGGCGCTCAAGTTCACCAAGTACAACCAGTACGAGTCTCTGGTCCTGCCGCTCTACCGCTGGCTGCTCGACCAGGGCGTCACCTTCCACTTCTCCACCACGGTCACCGACGTCGACTTCGAGCTCGGCGACGGCCGCAAGCAGGCCACCGCGATCCACTGGAACCGCAAGGGCGAGGACGGGACCACCGCACTGGGTGAGAACGACCTGCTCTTCATGACCATCGGCTCGCTCACCGAGAACTCCGACGAGGGCGATCACCACACGCCGGCCCGGCTCAACACCGGTCCGGCTCCGGCCTGGGATCTGTGGCGCACCATCGCGGCCAAGGATCCGGCGTTCGGCCGGCCCGAGGTCTTCGCCGGAGACATCGACAAGACCAAGTGGGAGTCGTGCACCGTCACCACCCTCGACACCCGGATTCCGGAGTACATCCAGAAGATCAGCGAACGCGATCCGTTCAGCGGGAAGGTGGTCACCGGCGGCATAGTCACCGCCGAGGATTCGAGCTGGCTGCTGAGCTGGACCGTCAACCGGCAGCCGCACTTCAAGCAGCAGTCTCCCGATCAGATCGTGGTGTGGGTGTACGGCCTGTTCCCCGATGCCGACGGCGACTACGTCGGCAAGCCGATGGCCGAGTGCACCGGTGAGGAGATCACCCGGGAGTGGCTGTACCACATGGGCGTCCCGGTCGAGCAGATCGATGAGCTCGCCGCTACCGGTGCCAAGGCCGTGCCGTGCATGATGCCGTATGTCACGGCCTTCTTCATGCCACGTCAGGCCGGTGACCGCCCGGATGTGGTGCCCGAGGGTTCGGTGAACTTCGCCTTCATCGGACAGTTCTCGGAGAGCCCGAGCCGCGACTGCATCTTCACCACCGAGTACTCGGTCCGCACCCCGATGGAGGCGGTCTACACGCTGCTCGACATCGAACGCGCGGTACCCGAGGTGTTCGGCTCCACCTACGACGTGCGTGAGCTGCTCAACGCCACCGCGCGGCTGCGCGACGGCAAGGAGACGGCGCTGCCCGGGCCGCACTTCCTGCGCGAGAAGCTGTACGACAAGTTCACCGACAACGAGGTGGGCCGGCTGATCGCCGAGTACAAGCTCATCGAAGAGCCCTGATCGCTTCCGCCCCGCCATTTCGGGTCTGCCCTGCCGTCTAGTTGGTGGGGTGGGCCCGGTTTGGTGGGGCGGAGTGTATTTGTGGGCCGGCGGGGCCGGGTGTGGGGCCGGGTTATGCGGGTGGGTGTGGGTATGTGAAAGGCCCCCAACCTGGTGGTTGGGGGCCTTTCAAAGTTGTGTTCGGCGGTGTCCTACTCTCCCACACTGGTTAGGGTGCAGTACCATCGGCGCTGGAGGGCTTAGCTTCCGGGTTCGGAATGGGGCCGGGCGTTTCCCCTCCGCTATGGCCGCCGTAACTTTATGAAACTGTCACACCACACAACTGGTGTGGTGGTGTGTTGTTTCAGAGGTGCATAGTGGATGCGGAACACACATTTTACTGTGATGTGTCTGGGTGTTGTTGGTAAGTCCTCGGCCGATTAGTACCAGTCACCTGAACACATTGCTGTGCGTACAGTTCTGGCCTATCAACCCCATGGTCTGTGGGGGGCCTTACCCCACCGAAGTGGGTGAGAAACCTCAGC